>CAYSHJ010001161.1:0-7963 GCA_964430385.1 uncultured Planctomycetaceae bacterium | reverse complement strand
TGGTTGAAGGAGCGATCGAGTATGCGTTGTCGCTGGGGCTGGCTCCGCATCGTGACTGTGCGGGGGCGATGTTGATCTTTGGCGATCTGGACTGCTCGCGGTGCGCGACCGAATTCACCTTTGGTCGCGATGGCAAGCCCTTTTACATCTCGGGACCGCATGAGAGCGAAGCCCGGATTCGCGAAATCCTGGTCACGCTCAAGCGGACCTGCGGGCCGGATGGATTTCACTACCTGGTCCCTTCGGCGACGGCGGAAGTGTCGGAAGAATTAGCGGACGTGATCGAGGGGACCGGCGTACGTGTCGTCGACGTCACGGAATTCGACTCGGAGGGAAGCGAGTCGGACAGGAAGGTGTGCGAGTCGTGATTAGCCGGTCGGATCGCGAGGCTGGCCTGGCGAGTCCTTTTCGGCAGGGCCGGATTCCGGCGACGTGCGTGCGAACAACAGAATACTGCGATCGGGCAAAACTGCGTTGGAGTCGAAGCGGAAGTTTTCGTGTTGTTGCAAGAACAGATGCTCTCCGCAGCCGGGGACGAGGCACTCCCGCTTGCTCGCCGGACAGGCTTTGAACTTACACAAGCGGCCGAGATAGCGGTTCGTCTCCGGTTCCAGCAAGAACATTTCGAGCTGATGCGATGCGACTCCTTGCGATTCCCGAGTGAACATCGTTTGCAGGCCATGATTGCGCGCTTTCTGCAAGGACTTCAAGTCCTCGACCTGGCTAACCCACACGGCCAAGTCGACATCTTTGCATTCGTGCCAGACGGCGATACGGTAGCGGCGGTATTCGCGAAATCGAGGCACTTCCTTCCACAGCGGGTTGGCCGTCGATCCGATCAACTCCACGCGCTGAACTGCCGGCAGCGTCAGCAACTCGCGAGTGACCAGCGCGGCCGCTAAACGAAAGCGGTAGTACTGCGTCTGCAACCTGGCGTTTTGTTCTGCGATGTCGGCATCATCGGGTTCGGCGTTTTCCAGCTCGGCCACGCGGGCACACCATTCGTTGTATTCTTCAAAGCCGCTCTCGTCAGGAGGCGGACCAGGATCGTCCACGAACTCTCCAGAACTCGTCAGCTTCAGCGATTCGCGCAGCGCCGTTCTCCAATGATCCAAGCCTCGATGTGCGTCGGATTCAAAGTCATCCAGCCCAACCGGCCGCGTGAAATCGTGATCGGTCTCGACCTCTGGCATTTGGCGCGAAGATGGTTGGCGAGCGTCGTGATTCACCCCCGCTTTCGCAGCATTGGTCGCATCCGGTCCGGTGGGACGGCGATTTCCGAATTTCTTGCGATAGAGATTCTTGACCCAATCACTGACTGGAGCTTTCCAACGCTCGCTGGGGCTGGGAATGTTCTTGACGAGCGATTTCGGCCCGATGCCGAGTTCCTTAGCCATCGCGATCTCCTCGTCGGACAACCGGCAACGCCGTTTGGCATCGGCCCAGTCCACGTCTTTCTTCGCGGGACGTTTCTTCTTGCTCATGGTGTGTCGCAGTTTTGTTCGTCGCGTTTGGATTCTCTGGGATGCCAGATGGCGTGAATTCAATTCGCGCCTTGAGGCTTTGACAATTGGCTGCCTCGAAAGTAGTTCTGATGCTCGTCTGACGATCGGATCAGGGGATCGGACACTTCGGTTTCAATCGTGGCCAGCAACCCGACAAGAAGTATATTTATGCTGACGCACAAAGCGACGCTCCTTCGCACCCTGCGGAATCGGATCGGTATCTTGCTGCGGCCGATGCTGTTGCTCGCTGTGTTTGATCCGATGGCGAACGCGGCAGAGCCGGACGGGATTCGATTCTTTCGCGAGAAGGTCGAGCCGGTTCTGAAAGAGGCGTGCTACCGCTGCCACTCCGAGCAAGCCGACGAGGTGCAGGGTGGCCTGCTGCTGGATTCGCGAGCGAGTCTGCTCCGCGGTGGAGACAGCGGACCGGCGCTGGTCGCTGGCAAGAGCGGCGAGAGTCTGCTGATCCAGGCCATCCGGCATGAGGCTGGTCTGGCAATGCCGCCGAACAAACCCAAACTTTCCCAGCGGACGATCGCCGACTTCGTGAAGTGGGTCGAGATGGGCGTACCACACCCGCGCGAGGGTGAAGTCTTCGCGGCGGGTGGCTTGGAGTTGAAAGAAGCTCGACGGCATTGGGCGTTTCAGCCGGTTAGGAAAGTCACTCCGCCGGCGGTCAACGATGTGGGTTGGGTGCGAACATGCGTGGACGCGTTTATCCTCGCGAAGCTGGAAGGACGCCAGTGGCGGCCAGCGCCGCCGGCCAGTCGGGCCGAGTTGATTCGTCGCGTGGCTTTCGACTTGATCGGTCTGCCGCCGACACCGGAAGAGATTGAAGCGTTCGTCAACGATGTGTCGCCCGACGCTTTTGAGCGAGTGGTGGACCGGTTGCTGAGCAGTCAGCATTACGGGGAACGTTGGGCTCAGCATTGGCTGGACGTGGTCCGGTATGCCGAGACGGAAGGCTACGAATACGACCGCCACGTGCCGGATGCCTGGCGATTTCGGGACTACGTGATTGAGTCCCTGAACCGCGACAAGCCGTTCGATCGGTTCTTGACCGAGCAGATCGCCGGCGACGAGATCGGCCCGGAGAACCCGGAGTGTCTAACCGCTTCGATCTTTCATCGGCTCGGCCCCGTACGCCGCAACGCCGGGAATCCCGACATCGCGCTCAGTCGCAACGAAGTATTGACCGAGCGGACGGACATTCTCGGCGCGGCGTTTCTGGGGCTGACCGTCGGCTGTGCTCGCTGTCACAACCACAAATTGGAACCGATCTCGCAAAAAGATTACTACCGCCTGCAGGCGTACTTGGCCGCGACGGAGGAACACAACGTCAATCTCGCTTCTGAGGACGAGCAGAATACATGGGAGGCAACGACCCAGAAACTTAAAGACGAAATCCAACGGCTGCAAAAGCAGGCTCAGGGACTCACAGGCAAAGAGAAGGATCAACTGATCGAGAAAATCGAATCGTTGGACGATCAGTTGCCGCCCCCACTGGCCACGATTCCAAGCACTCGGAATGACTTTCAAAAGCGCACGGCGATTCATGTCTTGCGGCGCGGCGTGTGGGAAAACAAAGGTGAACCGGTCGGGCCTCGGCCGCTGGGTGTGTTGATACCTGACGATGCTTCCGAGGTATCGCTCGGTGTCACGAATCCGCGCACGCAGTTAGCCAACTGGTTGACAGCCGCCGAGCATCCGCTCACCGCGCGAGTCATCGTCAATCGGCTGTGGCAGCAACATTTCGGCGTCGGCCTGGTGAAGACGGCGAACGACTTCGGAATCAAAGGCGAACGGCCCAGTCATCCGGAATTGCTCGATTGGCTGGCAGCGACGCTGGTTGAAAATGGCTGGCGGCTGAAACCAGTGCATCGTCTGATCCTGCTCAGTAACACGTATCAACAGGCTTCAGGGATTGCGGATTTCGGATTGCGAATTGCGGATTCGGCTGAGAACCAAGCGAACGACCGACTCAATCCGCGATCCGCAATCCGCAATCCACAATCGACGGATCCCGAGAACCGGTTGCTGTCACGTTTCAATCGGCGGCGTTTGTCGGCGGAAGAGATTCGTGACGCGATGCTGGCAGTCTCGGGACGTCTGAATGTCAAGGCGGGCGGACCGAGTGTGATCGTGCCAGTGGACCCGGAGTTGGTGCGGCTGCTTTACAAGCCGTCGCAGTGGGCGGTCACCGACGGCGCCCGCGAACATGACCGGCGTTCGGTCTATCTGATCGCCAAACGAAACTTGCGATTGCCATTCTTGGAGAACCTCGACGCTCCTGCGTTGCAGACCAGTTGTGCTCGCCGCGAATCGAGCACTCACGCGCCACAAGCGCTGGAGCTATTGAACGGCGGCCTCTCGAACGATCTCGCGCAATCGTTCGCCCGCCGGCTGGAGAAGGAATGCGGTGGCGATCCGGAGCACGTTGTCGAGCTCGCATTTAGGCTGGCGTTAGGACGGCCACCAACGCCGAGTGAGCATGAAATGTCGCTTGCGTTTCTGCGCGAGCAGCCACTGAATGAGTTTGCGTTGGCGATGTTCAATCTCAATGGGTTTCTGTATGTCCCGTAACGCGGCCTACGCCGCAACCTTGCTCCCTCTCCCCCGCGGCGGGGGAGAGGGGACCAATTGCGCGGACGGTGCATATAATTCATGATCGAAGACTCTAACGATTTCTGTCACGCGCGTATGACTCGCACGCGTCGAGAATTTGTCCGCGATGCCTGCTGCGGCTTTGGTGGTCTCGCGTACGCAACGCTACTCCACGACGAACAGGTTCGCGCTGGCGTCGCGAATCCGCTCGCAGCCAAGCAGCCGCATCATCCGGCCAAAGCGCGAGCGGTCATCTTCCTCTTCATGGCGGGCGGGCCGAGCCACGTCGAGACGTTTGATCCTAAGCCGCTGTTGAACAAGCTCGACGGACAACCTCGGCCCAAGGAATTTGGCGAGGTGAAGTATCAGTTCATTCAGAGTGACGCACGGTTGCTCGGTACCCGGCGTATGTTTCGCAAGCACGGGCAGAGCGGCATCGAAGTCTCCGACCTGTTCCCACACACCGCTGGCTGCATCGACGACATCGCCGTGCTGCGGTCGTGTCATGGTGACATGGTTGTCCACTCGGCCGCGCAGTATGAACTCTTTTCCGGTCGCGTCACTCCGGGGTTTCCGAGCATGGGGTCGTGGGTGCTTTATGGTCTCGGCGCTGAGAGCCATTCGCTGCCTGCGTACGTCGTCATGCCGGACCCGAAGGGGGCATCGGAAGCGGGGCAGCCGATGTACACGCACGGCTTTTTGCCGGCGGTCTATCAGCCCACGATGTTTCGCCCCGGCGACCGGCCGGTCCTGAATCTGGATTTGCCGGCGAGCGTCGATCCGAAGCAGCGGCGGCGTACGCTGCAATTCATTCGCGATCTGAACGAGGCGACACTCGCTCCCGCCGACGAAGAGTTCAACGCGCGGGTCAATGCCTACGACGTCGCGTTTCGAATGCAGACCGAAGCGCCCGAGGTTTTAGATCTTTCGCTTGAGCCACAAGAGACGTTGGATCTGTACGGTATCGGTGCGGAGCCGACGCACGATTACGGCCGGCGCTGTCTGCTCGCGAGGAAGCTGGTGGAGAACGGCGTTCGTTTTGTCTGCGTCGTTTCCGGTGGTGGCCCCGGCAACATGCAATGGGACGCTCACGGCGACATCGAGGAAAATCACCTACGCAAAGCCGCCGAGACCGACAAGCCTGTCGCCGGGTTGCTCAAGGATCTGAAACGTCGTGGCTTGCTGGACAGCACGCTCGTCCTGTGGGGCGGCGAGTTCGGTCGCTCACCCGAAGCCCAATCGGGCAAGGGTCGAGACCATCACAACCTTGGTTTCAGCATGTGGCTGGCGGGCGGCGGCGTGAAAGGGGGCCAGGTCGTCGGCGCCACGGACGCGATCGGCCTGCGAACCATCGAGCAGCCGTATCACTTCCGCGATGTCCACACCACAATTCTGCATCAACTGGGACTCGATCAGCACCAACTGACATACCCGCACCTGGGCCGCGACGAACGGCTGACTTTTATCGAGGGCAAAGTGATTCGTGAAATCGTTTGAACCACACTCGCCGTGAAGATCAAAGGTCAGGAGAAATTTACCACGCAGTGCTATATCAAGGGTGAGGCGGGGAACGAGCGGGACGGCATTTTCAGAAGTATCAGGGATGAGAAGGCTCGGGCAGCCCTCGTTGTCGATTTCGCGCCGGTGAAGGAATCGCGAATCGGTGAACTAGCCGCCCGGTTCGACATCGTCATGGGCTTCAGGCCGAAAGGCTGAGCGTTGCCGGGCGATGTCGGCCCAGGGGCCGCGCTGATCGTGATTAAGGTACGCCTGCCAGTGCGGCGTGGCTTCGGCATCGCGGTTCATTCGATGCAGCAATTCAGCCTTATGGAAGTGAGCGTCCGGGTAGTCGGCGTGCGATTGCAACGCGATCCCGAAGGCATCGAGAGCCGATTGCGTCTGACCCAACTCGGCCGCCACGCAGCCGAGCTGCGTCCAGGCTTCCAGGTACTGCTGATCCAGTTCGACCGCGATGTGCAGCCGCTCGAATGCCCCTGCCAAGTTACCTTCGCGGTACAACGCCTCGGCCAAATGGAAATGCAACTCCGGATTCGACGGCTCTTCCATTAAAGCCAATCGAAACGCCTCCGTCGCGTCGGTCAACCGGTCTTCTTCCAGCCATCGACAACCTTGCTCGAACCAGTCGCGCGACGACCAATGCAACTGCCGACGTGCCTCGCGATCGAGAGCACTCAGTCCTTCACTGGCCACATCATGTATTGATGCGAAGGAAGTACTCGATCGCTCGGCCGACGTTTTTGTTACATTTGTTTCAGTCGGCGAGGGCACGGGCGGAATTGCTGCCTCGCCGCCGAAATCCAGCAGTCGTTGGCGCGTCGTCGGTTCGAGGATTCCCGCCGCGTCGCGCACGACCAAGTGATGGTTGCGAGCGAGCAGTTCAAGCTGCGACGACGTCCGCTCCGATCCTGGCAGCATGGATTGAAGCTTCGTCAAGCTGGCTTCCAATTCGTGGCGCGAGACGCCGGCCGATAACAACTCCGAGAGCCGTCGCACGCGCGCGACTTCTTGGAAGTCGAAGTACGGCAGCCGGAAGACTTTTTTCACCGCGGTGATGAGGCCGATCCGTTCCCAGCGTCGAATGAGTCCGACCGAAACATGCAATGCCTGACTGAGCATCGCCGGCGTTTGCAAGCGATGCACATCGCGGCGGCGTTCTTCCAAGCCCAGCAGGTGCAGCCATTCGGACTCGCGGAGCACGCGGATCGCGGCTCCTTGCTGCCGCCACTCGGTCACGTGTTGCAGTTTGAGCGACGGTTGCCCGTCTTCTTCCAGCGGCCAGCCTTCTTCGCCGACGATCAGCATTGTCGTCTGCTTGCTGGCATGCGCCGTCGCCTCGCCGCCGTGTTGCTCAACCAACTCCATCGCCTGCCGATGTGTCATTGACGCCAACGTGCCGGTGAAACTCACCCGCTCGCCTTGCAAACAGGGCGAACTTTCCAAAGAGGGCAGGGGGGAGGTGTTGTCGGTCGCAGACATCATCACTGGCCGGTGATTGAGGACGTTTCTGGTTGACCCGCGAGGATATCGGTCTCTCAATCGGTACGGTAGCGTTCGGCCGAATTGGCCACTACAACTCCCGCGATTTGGCCCGAAACGCCGCGACCAAATACAAGCCCGACGCGTCAGCGGGGGATGGTCGTCGCGGTCCCTCGCTGGCGCGTCGGGCTAGCGTGAAAGACATTCCATCCGCTCGGAGCCATTATGTCCCCGTTGCAGCAGACGCTTCCTGTACTTTTCGACGCCATTCAAACCGAGCGAACCCGTCAGCATGACGGCCTGGAACTGATCGCCTCCGAGAACTACACGAGCGCGGCGGTGCTCGAAGCGGCGGGGACAATTCTGACGAACAAGTATGCCGAAGGTTATCCCGGCCGCCGCTACTACGGCGGCTGTGAGTTCGTTGACGTGGTCGAGAGCCTGGCGATCTCGCGAGCCAAGCAGCTCTTCGGAGCCGAGCACGCGAACGTGCAGCCGCACGCCGGCTCGCCGGCGAACATGGCGGTCTATTTGACGGTGCTCAAACCGGGCGACACTTACCTGGCGATGAACCTCGCGCACGGTGGTCACCTCACCCACGGTTCGCCGGTGAATTTTTCGGGGCAGCTTTACCACGTCGTTCCCTACGGTGTGCGCGAGTCCGACCACCGCATCGACTTCGACCAAGTTGTCAAGTTGGCTCGCGAGCACAAGCCGAAGTTGATCGTCGCCGGCGCGAGCGCCTACCCACGCGAGATCGATCACGCCAAGTTCGCGGAGATTGCTCGCGAAGTTGGGGCCAAGCTGATGGTCGACATGGCGCACTACGCCGGCCTCGTCGCGGGCGGCGTTCACAA
>CAYSHJ010001160.1:0-2459 GCA_964430385.1 uncultured Planctomycetaceae bacterium | reverse complement strand
GCCGGCAAGCCGTATGGCGCGTTCGCTCATCCCGACGGCAAAGCCAAGATGAAGCTGTGCGAGCAGGACTACAGCCAGATTCACGAAGTCACTGCCAAGTTGATGGAATACGGCCATCGCGATCGGCCGGGCGAGGGACCGTTCCTCATCGACGAACTGGCCGCCGCCACGAAAGAAGGTCGCAAGAACATCCTGGAGCAAGCTCGCGACATGGCGTTGCCGCCGGAGTTGCCCGACCTGCACATCTACGACGACAAAACGAAATCGCTCGCCGATCACAAACGCGAGGACGTCTATCCGTTCTGGCTGGGCCTCGGCATCGTCTACGAGCATTTCCATCCCGCGAAAACGATCCGTGGCGCGACGACGATGAAGCTCATCCCCGAACAATACGTCGAGATGAATCTGGAAGACGCCAAACGATACGGCCTGCGTGACGGTGATCTCGTGCGAGTGATGACTCGCCGCGGCAGCTTCGAGTGCAAAGTCACCGTCGGTCTGCAAAGCGAACTGCGGCCGTCACGCAGCGAGGTTCCCGAAGGCTACATGTTCAGCCCCTGGAACCTCTCCGTCGCCGACAGTGCCGAGCCGCACAAAAACAAATGGCTCTCGAACGCGACCAGCCACCGCGCGTGGGATCCCGTCAGCGGCCAAGTGGACTTCAAGAAACTGGCGGCGCGCGTGGAGAAGATTTGAAGAAGAGTAGTCCGGGGCCAGGTCTTCAAATTTCATTTTTGGCGTCGCGAATGACGTGCGATGTGGTTTGGAACGGAGACCTGGAATGAAAGTCTGGGGTGAATTGTGGGGCCAAAAATGAAATTTGAAGACCTGATCCCTGTCCGAATGCGCGATTCGAGAAAGGCTCAAACATGACTCTCGATCGGCGCGAGTTCGTCCTCAATCTGCTCGGCCTCGGTGCGGCGACCGCAACGGGTGCCGTGGGCGTCGGCCTATTCAACCAACCGGCGAGCGCTCACTCGCCGATTCGTCCGCCGGGGGCGTTATCGGAAGCGGATTTTCTTTCGACGTGCATCCGCTGCCAACGCTGCGCCGACGCCTGTCCGAACCACTGCATCAAAGCGACGCCGGAATCGGAGGGGCCGGTACGAGCCGGCACGCCTTACATCCAACCGCGCGAGCAAGCCTGCATGTTGTGTAGTCGCGTGGAGACGGAACACCTCCGTTGCACCGAAGCTTGTCCGAGCGGTGCGTTGCAACTCATTGCCAAGACGCTGATCGACATTCAGCAGAAGGCTCAGATGGGCAAAGCCAAAGTCGATCTCAATCTTTGCTACTCGTACAACGATTTCACTTGCGGAACATGTCTCAAAGCCTGCCCTGTGGGTGCGCTCAAGACCGGCATGTGGGCACGCCCGATCGTCGACATGGATGCTTGCGTCGGCTGCGGTCTGTGCGAGCGAGTCTGCATCCGCTACCCGCACGCGATCCGCGTCGAACCGGGAGAACGACAACGATTCGATGCGTAGGTCGAGGACGCTCAACGTCAGCATGACTATCAACCGCCGCCAACTTCTGAGAGCCATTGGCCGCACCGCAAAGGTCGCGGGCGTGGGCGCGTTCGTTGTCACTCTCGGACGTCTGATGCGAGTTGGTCGTGGTATTCGGCATACGGTTCAGCCGCGTGTCGCGGAGAAACTCGAATTCAGTTTCCGCCCGCCAGGAGCATTGCCTGAGCCGGACTTTCTCGCCCGCTGCATTCATTGCTACTTGTGCCAAGACGTCTGTCCGGCAGGCTGCATTCAAATGAAGGGAGACGACGAATCCGATCGGCACACGCCGTACATCCTGCCGCGC
Organism: uncultured Planctomycetaceae bacterium; assembly: GCA_964430385.1. GTDB lineage: Bacteria > Planctomycetota > Planctomycetia > Planctomycetales > Planctomycetaceae > CAYSHJ01. Next base: position 644 of record CAYSHJ010001160.1, on the reverse strand, counting down.
GAGAAAGGCTGCACGCTGTGCCTCAAGTGCGGCGACGTTTGCCCGACCGGGGCACTCCAGCGGCTGACCAAGAAGACGGACGTCCGCATGGGAGTGGCCGTGGTTGACGAGTCGATCTGCGTGTCGCATCTAAGAACGGGCGTCTGTGGAGCCTGTTTCACCGCCTGTCCGATACGCGGCCAGGCCATCACTCAGGGACTCTACAACGCACCGAAAGTCCACTCAGAATTCTGTACCGGCTGCGGTCTGTGCGAGGAAGTCTGCATCGTGCCGTACCGCGCGATCCGCGTCGCACCGCTCGATTCGTTCAGCCATGAGGAGGTCCAGTCATGACTCGTTGGCTGGTCCCCATCGCGCGGCGCTGCGTGCAACTGCTGAGCCTCGGCGTGCTCGTTCTGTTGCCGATCATGGCGCTCTACATGCACTTCAAAGAAGCACATGCCATTCACGACCTCGGTGAGAACAACTGGCGAAACGTGGCGGTCCGCGGCATCGAACGAATCGTCAACAAAGACGAGGGGCGTCAACAACTGGTGCAACGGACTCAAGGCACGATCTGGTCGGCGCGACTGTTCGGTGTCAGCCTCTCGGATCCGCTGGCCGGAGCCGAAGCGATCGTGAGCAGCCGGTCGTTCTACAAACCG
>CAYSHJ010001159.1:0-1813 GCA_964430385.1 uncultured Planctomycetaceae bacterium | reverse complement strand
AGCCAGAGAATGTACGCTTTGGCTGTTCAGGGCGTCTAACAGAACTAAATTTGTTGACACTATTTAATACACTGATTTGCCCCTGAGGTTGTCCCGTTCCTAGTTGAAATCGGTCGATGACTCCCTTGTCGAATTGTTAGGCGTGTTTTCGTTTGTCGTCAAGTGCTGGTGGAGTGACAAGTCGATCGAGAGCCGTGAGGAATTGCGGCAGGTGCTTGTGTCCCTTGACTCGGTTGAAGCGACTCTCGGCGTCGAGTAGGCCGGCCACGCACCATCGCTGGCGCATGTCGCCGTCGCGCCACCGCTTCACGCGCCGCGTCACGCTCTCCGCAACGCTGAACGCGCTCTCGATTGGGTTGGTCGTCGAGAGCGTCTTGCGGAGCAATTCCGGCACTCCCAAGCGGACCACGGTGATCGTCTCTTCGAGCCCTTCTTCCAAACTTGCCGCCGCGGCGGGGCTGATCCGCCGGAGCCACTGGACCGTCGATCGCAACAGCGTCAGGGCCTGGGTCGCGTTCTTCTCGTGATAGGCGGCGGAAAGGCGTCGCCCCAGTTCCTCATGGTGTATGTCGGGGAGGTGCGCCTCGACGTTCCTCCGCTTGTGGACCTGGCAGCGCTGGATCACGGCGAACTTGCCCCACACGCGGTTCACGGCGGAGTGCAAGGCCTTGGCGCCGTCCAAGACGAACAGCGTGGGGATGTCGGTCCGCACGCCCCGTTCGCGCAGTTCTTCCAGGAGGGAGGTGACGACGGTCGCGTTTTCCGTCGCTCCTTGCCGCAGTCCCAGCAGACGTTTTTCGCCTGCCGTCGTGATTCCTAGGGCCGTGACCATCATCTCGCCCGCATACGGCTGGGCGTCGATAAAGATCACTGCGAAGCGCTCGTCGTCGAACCGCCGCTCGGCCAGCCGCTCGACTTGGGCGGCCGAAGCCCGCACAAAAACTCGGCTGACGCTCGACTTTTTGACGCCGAAACCCTCGCGGGCCAGTTGCACGACCTGCGCGTAGCGGCGTGTCGAGACGCCGTTGACCAGGTGCTTCAGCGCGGCCTGCGGCATCGCGCTAGGCGATTGCAGCAGGCGGTAACAATCGAGTTCCGCTTCGCCCAGGCCATGGGTCGAACGGACCCGCGGCTTGTCGACCGAAACCTTTTGGCCCGCGATCGTGATGTAGCCCGGCTGGTGGCCGAACCGCGTCTCTTGGCGGCCCGGATGACGCTCATGCCGACGCCCGCAACGCTGCGCGACTTCGTCTTCCAGCAGGCACTGGGCGACCTTCAGACCCACTTCCACGGCGAACGACGAGAGTGTCTCGCGAGCTATCGCCAAAAGGCCTTCGACGTCCAGCGGCAGCTGCAACTCCCGGGCCTGAGCGACCGCTTGACGCTCGATCTTACGCGGCCTGCCGACCCGTTTGCCGCGGACGGTCGGCGGCTTGCCGGGGCGAGATGACTTCGGATACCTTCGAGACATGGTGGTGAGCTCCTTCGTTAAGAGGAATTACAGCTCCCGGAATGTTACCCCCGGGTGAAGGAGCCACCACCTTTTCAACTAAACTAGGGACATCCTCCGACGAAAAATCCCGTCCAGGAAATTTGCCACGGCACCGGTAGCGGCAAATAAAAAGCCAGAGGCCCAAGTACTTCTTGGTCGTCCGACCAATGAAGAAGAGCGTCAAGTTCGGCTAGCAACCTTAATCGGCCAAATGAAATCGGTGCTGCCTGCGAGCAATCTTTAAAACGTCGCCGCCGCCGAGGCGACCTTCCAAATCTGCCTGCCGACGAGTTTCTGATTTGCGGTGGGAAGCCAAAGCTG
>CAYSHJ010001158.1:0-2963 GCA_964430385.1 uncultured Planctomycetaceae bacterium | reverse complement strand
GCCGTGCGGAACGAATCGACCAAGCCGCGCCTCTTCAGCACCGGCTGGCTGCCGACGGCATTGAACACCACCGAATTCCCCAACGAAATCGACGCTCGCCCGTCCACGCAGCCAGAGGCGACCATGCCGATCGGTTGATCTCCTTCCGGAAACGCGACTGGCACTCCTTGCGGCAGGCCGAGAAGTTCCGCTCCGCGTGCATTCAGCCGACCGAGCACCTCGCCAGCGGTTCCGACTTTTGGCACTCGCTGGCGCAGCTCCCGATCAACGGTGTCGAGCTTTTTGTTACCGAATTGCCCCTTGCGATCCAACTGTCCGAACATGCCGCTCCCGTCGCCGGGACCGACACCGAATTCACCGGTCAGTTCGAGCGTGACAAAGGTGGACGGCACGCAGACTCGCTTGACCCCCTTCTTCCAGGCTTCGGGATGATGCGCCGCGAACCAGCGAATGCGCGACGCCGTCATCCGCGCGGCAATCGGCTCGCCCAGTTCTTTCGCGAGTTTCTTGCCTTCCTTCTCACCGCGCGGGTCGTCCCACATGATTGCGCCAGACAGCAGCTTGTCGTCGGCATCGAGTGCCGGCTGATTGTTCGCGTCGAGCACAACGAGCGCGTGCATGTGCCCGCCGATCCCAATGCCGACGACCGAGTTGGCGTCGACGGTCGTGGCCCGGCGTAGCTCGGCCATGGCGACGGGAATCGCTTTGATCCAGTCGCGCGGGTCTTGTTCTTTCCAGTTTGGGTCGGCGAGATCTTGGAGGTTGCTGTAACCCGCGCCGCCGAAGCCTTCCATGCGGTTCTCGTGCGGGTTGAACAGCCCGACCGTCAGGCCGCCGGTTCCAAAATCAAAGGCTAACACACGTGCGCGTGTATCGCTAATGCCGATCATGAGTTGCCTCGTCAATGAATGTCGTCGGAGGTGAAGTGGCTGTTGTCTTGCCTGTGAAAGAGGCGAAAAGTCTAGCCGCGGCGCGGAAGACGGGACAGCGACTCATCGCAGCGGGTGCATAACAGCATTTGGTTTTTGTTTGATGTCTGTGCGATCCAAGCCGGAGGCTTGAAAGCGATTAGCCGGGGGTCGCGCAGCGCACCCCCGGTTTCGAGCCGAAAAAAGGAATCGCATCCCGGCAGGGATGCTAGGGCTGGCATCCCTGCCGGGATGCCAACCAAAATCCGACCGAATTCCGGGGGTGCGCTGCGCGACCCCCGGCTAATGGCTGTGAACCCTTCGGGTTCTCGGTAACGTTGGTCAAGTTCGTGCGGCGATCCATGCTTCAGGCAACATTGCCGATGAACTCGTCAGGAATGTTGTAATGCACCACGTCGCAGCATTCTCGCGAATTCAGCTACCATGGGGACGCTATGCGGAAGCTCATCATCGGCTGCGGTTATCTTGGCGAGCGAGTCGCTCGCGAGTGGAAGGGACTCGGCGATGATGTCTGCGTGTTGACTCGATCGGTGGAACATGCACGCCGCTTCGAAACCCTCGGCCTCACATCGATCGTGGGGGATGTGTTGCAAGCGGACTCGCTGAAACAACTGCCGAATATCGACACCGTACTCTACGCCGTTGGGTTTGATCGAAACAGCGGGCAGTCGAAGCGCGCGGTCTATGTCGACGGGCTACGAAATGTGTTGTGCCTGATCGGATCAAGATGCCGGCGGTTGATCGACATCTCTAGCACGAGTGTGTACGGGCAGAACGATGGTTCGTTCGTCGATGAGGCGTCACCGACGGAACCGATCGAAGAGAGCGGCCGCATTTGTCGGGAGGCCGAGTCGGTCGTGTGGCGGTTCTTCGCGCGAGCGGGTTCGACGACTGAGTGTCGAGAGACTTTGGCGGCCCCGCACCCTAGCCCTCTCCCCGGCGGGGAGAGAAAATCAGATATTGCTTCCGTTGGGGAGAGGGGATCGGACGCGAAGTCAGTCGCGATCGTGTTGCGGCTCGCCGGGTTGTATGGGCCGGGGCGATTGTTGGCTCGAATCGAGCAGCTTCAACGTGGCGAGCCGTTGTCCGGAAATCCGGCCGCCTGGCTGAACCTGATCCACGTCGACGATGCCGTTCAAGCGGTGCTTGCGGCGGAACAGCGAGGCCGCTGCGGCGAGACTTATTTGGTCTGCGACGACCAGCCGCTGCCACGAGTCGAGTATTACTCGGCGCTGGCTGCCCGAGTCGGTGCTCCACCGCCACGGTTCGCGGAATTGGCAGCCGACGCGCCGGAGAGGCAGCAGTTCAACAAGCGGTGCGTGAATCGCCGACTGCGTGAGGAACTAAATGTGCGGCTTCAATACCCGACGGTCAGTGAAGGATTGTCTCGCCTGTACCAGGCGTCGCGATGACTGGAGCCGACTCGACACGGATGAAGTACCATCGGCCCTGTGGTGAGTCGCTGACATAGATGTCTTGCGGACTCGCGCTGCTGAATTTGCGTGCTGGCAGCGAGATCCAGCCGACGCGGCCCTCTTTGTCGATGACTCGATAAGTGCCGGCGGCAATTCCCTCTGGTAATTGGTAGTGAGAGAAGTCTGGTTCAGACGAGACCGCGACTGTGTCGCCACGTTGAGCGACGATCATCGGTCGTTGGATTTCGTCGACAACCGACGGTCGCTCGGGCAGTCGTTGAACATTCGACGCCAACTTGGGAACGGCCGTCGGCGGCCGGTCGGAATTCCAAGCGGCGGCAAACAAACCGGTGAAACCGATCAGTAAGAAAACGCGAGCGGCCATGATGTCGGTCTAATGGGAGATTGAAGATTTGTGATTTGAGATCGGATTTATCGACAGGGTCGCATTGGTGAAACTGGTGCGGTTCTGCCGTCGGCAGCGAGGCAGCTGTTTGGCGAACTGATCCTGCCAGGCGTCGCAATCGAGCCGAGAACGTCCGACTTGCGCGACACGCGGAATGTGCCGATCGGAAGGCAACAGGCTGGTTCGACGGCGTTCCTCATGGTCGCTACTCTG
>CAYSHJ010001157.1:0-7039 GCA_964430385.1 uncultured Planctomycetaceae bacterium | reverse complement strand
CGAGCATGAATTCGGCCCGGAAATCGACAAACTGGCGATGGACTCGCCGTCGCCGTTGGTCGCCGGAGCCGATGGTCGCTATCCGGTCCCGCAACCAGGCATCCTCACGAAACGCGAGTATTAGTACTACAGCGCACCGTCCGACTCATCGTAGCTGAATTCGCAAGAATTCAGTCCGTCGACCAGGCTCGTGCGGCTAAATTCTTGCGAATTCAGCTACAATGTGTGCTGCTTCGTTTTCGTCTTCGTAATATGCTTCAACGTCGCCTCATTTTCCACAGTCTTGACGCCTCGTGGGCCAGTTTGTCAGTCTTGGCGTTAGTGATTGTGGCGGCGGCGTTGGTGATCTTGCTGTCGAAGTACGAACGCAAACTGGTGCCGGCTCCGGTGGGATACGGGTTGCTCGTGTTGCGGCTGACGGTGATCGCGGTCATTTGGTTGGCGTTGCAGCAGCCGGTTTTGACTTGGTCCGTGGATCGCGAGCGAACCGGCCGAGTCGTCGTGGCGCTCGATCTGTCCGAGAGCATGACCACGACCGACAAGATCGCGACCAAAGCGGAGAAGCTGCGCTGGGCTCTCGGACTTGGCATGATCGGCAATGAACAGAACAAAGATCGAGTGCTGCGCTGGCTCGCCGACTTGGAGGCGGACCGCGAGCCAAGTTGGCTCGACGACAACGAAGGCGAGAACGACGAGCAGCGCGCCGCGCTGGCGAAGAGCCGCCAGGAATTTCTGTTCGGCGCGTTTGGCGAATTCGAGCGACTCACACGCGCCGAAATTGCTCGGCGATTGATCAGCGATCAAAAGGACAATTGGCTTCGCGAACTTGAAAAGTCATTCCTAGTCGAGCTGCGCATCTTCGGCGGCAAGTCGGTTTCGGCGGAACTGCTGTCGCTGACTGACGCTGTCCAAGAACCTCCGGCGGCGGTGGCTCGCGATGTGACCAGTCTCGCCGCCGCGTTGGAGTCTTCTTCGAACGACCAGAAATCTCCGGTTAAGGCGTTCATCGTGCTGACCGACGGTCGCGAGACGGCGGGCGGCAATCCGGTGGCGGTCGCGCGGCGATGGCACGATTCGCGAACCGGCGTTTTTCCGGTGCTAATCGGTTCAGAGCGGCGGCCCAAAGATGTCGTGCTCGATTCGCTCGACGTGCCGCCCAGCGTGTATCTCAACGACAAGCCAATCGCCAAAGTCGTTCTGCAAGCGGCCGGGTTCGAGGGGCAGGATTTGACCGTCGTGCTCGAACGAGTCGAAGGGGATGTGAAAGAACCGGACGAGCAGACGAAGATCGAAATCGACAAGAAGATCGTTTCCGTGCCGAAAGCTGACAGCGGCTTACCACCGACGGTTACGCTCGAGTTTCTGCTGGATGCTACGAAGCTGGGCCGGCAGCAGTACTCCGTTCGTGCCGAAGTTCTGGACGGCGAAACGCGTGAGGACAACAACGCGCGGCCGTTCACGCTCGTCGTCGTTGATGACAAAGCGAAAGTGCTGCTTGTCGAAGGCGAAGCTCGCTGGGAATTCCGGTTCCTCAACAATGCATTTGGTCGTGACGAACGGGTGCGGTTGGAGCGAGTGCTGTTCGAGCAACCGTATCTCGGCGTATTGCCGGAGCCGTTCTTTCCGCGAACACTTGACTTGCCGCTGGCCGACACGCCGATTGAGAAAACGTCGTTGGCGGAAGTCGATCTCGTGATCCTGGGCGACATCGCTTCGCAACAACTCACGGAGCCACTGCTCATACAGTTGGAAAAGTACGTTGTGGAGTTCGGTGGGACGCTGGTGTTCATCGCGGGCAAGCGGCACATGCCGTTGCAGTATCATTCGCCGACGCTCGACAAGTTGCTGCCGCTGACGAATCCGCGAGCGGCCAATTCGCTCGACCCGCCGTCGACACCGCCGCTCGCTCGCGGCTTTCATCTGCGACTGACGCCGGACGGCGTGCGGGAAAGTTTCTTGCAACTCGCCGCCGATGCCGAAACGAATCGCAGCACTTGGAAGTCGCTGGCCGGACATCCGTGGGCCATGATCGGCGATGTGAAGGCTGGAGCAACGGTGTGGGCGACGGCCGACGAAGGGCAGCCGTTGCCACCCGAAATGGAGAAGTCGCGGGCGTTGATCGTCCAGCAGTTTTATGGACTCGGCCAGGTCATCTGGTTGGGCTTCGACAGCACCTGGCGTTGGCGGCATCGCGTCGGCGATCAGCATCATCATCGTTTCTGGGGCCAGCTCGCGCGATCGGCGGCTCAGAACAAGGCGTCGGCCGGGAATGAGTTTGTCCGCTTCGGCCTGGAATCGACCGACGTAACGAGCGGCCAAGACGTCATCTTTCGCGCCCGCTGGACGCCGCAACTGCTGGCTCGCCGACCGGACGTGAAGGCCAAAGTGCAGGTCTTCCCGCAGGACAACGCCAAGCCCGACGAGCCGATGGCGACGGTCGACCTCACGCTCGATCCGACTCGCCCCGCGTTGCATCAAGGCCGCTGGCTCGCGCCGACCTCGGGCGAGTATCGAGCCGTCTTGAAGATCGACGGCCAGCCGCTCAATCCGCAAGACAAAGACAGAGAGATTGCCGCCGAGTTTCTCGTTCGCGGCCCGCTGACGAAAGAACTCGCTGACGTTACGGCGAATCGGTCACTGCTGGACCAGATGGCTCAGACTTCCGGAGGTCGCTTGCTATTGCCGCATCAACTGTCCGAGTTGCCGAAGCTAATCAAGCCCGAAGACCTGACAACCAGTGAGGCTCACGAGTACACGCTGTGGGATCATTGGCTGTTGCTGGTGATTTTGGGCGGACTGCTGACGGGCGAGTGGGTGCTGCGGAAGTGGAACGGCTTGCCGTAGCCATAAGCGGCCAGCTTGTGGCTACGCCGTCCAGGCCAGCGTCCAATGCCGGTCGGAGGTTTGTCGCACGGCGTCGGCGGGGATTCCGAATCTGCGGGTCGAGTCGCGGACTTCGGACAACGTCAGTGCGGCGTGCAGGGAGTCTCGGAACAACTGCTGCGAATGAGCGTTCTCGTTTCCGGCATACATCGCGACGATGTGTTCGACATCGTCGACGGTTTGCGGGCGAAGCAGATCGCGGACGAAGAGAACTCCGCCGGCGCGAAGAACTCGTAGCATCTCGGCCAGCACGTCAGGCGGTTCGGTGATGTGATGCACGATGCTGTTGGAAATGACGGCCTCGAAGCGGCCACTCGCGTACGGCATTTGTTTCGCGTCGATGCGTTCGATGTGGATCACGTGTGACAAACCGGCGGCGTCGATGTTGCGACGTGCCAGCCTGAGCATTTCATCGGCCAAGTCGATGGCGATGATGTTGGGACCACTCGGAAACTCAGCGGATCCTCCGTTCGGGCACGGAGGAATGTGGCGATAAAACTCAATCGGAATCAAAGCTGTCCCGGTGCCGACGTCAAGAATCGGGAACGCCGCTGCATCTTTCGCCAATCGCGAAGACAGGCCACTCGCGCCACAGAACTCCAGCAGATGTTCGACGAACAGGCGGTTGACCGTGGCGTGGTCCATCGCGTCGTAGTCGTACGCGTCTTCGACAGTGTCCATGACTTCGGGTTCGAGACGTCGGGGCAACATGAGTGAGTGTCCAGAGGTCAGAGGTCAGAGGTCAGAGGTCAGAGGTCAGAGGTCAGAGGTTCGGACACACTTGAGTCGGTTTTGACGAGCCGGGGCAAATCGCTCGGAAGACTGTTCAACACAGAGGTTTCAGCGGCGCGGCCAGGTTCGACGGAAACGGCGCACGTACCAATTGTGTCACGACGCGGCCGACTTGCCACGTGAATTGTGGCGGAAACTCGACGCTTCGTCACCGGCTGCGTGATAGGTTTTGCCAGCGGCATGCGCAGTCGGGTAGAGTCCCGCCTTCCGTTGGTGAAACAAGACCAGCGGAAGCCGGAGCTCGAACATCGTCCAAGAATCAGGAAGGTGAGACGAGATGATCATGACACGTCGAACGATTCTGGCGGTCGTCCTCGGGAGTTTTGTAGTCTTGGCCAACGCGGCGCCGAGTCCGGCGTTTTGTTGGCGACATCTCTTCGGTGGCAGTTCCGGATCGAGCGGCGGGTGCTGCGGCATGTTCTCGCACAACGTGCCGGTGGTCGAGGACTACCACAGCGACGTCGTGCCGGTGACCGCGTATCAAGGGTATGTGCCAACGACGCTCGGCCTGACGTACCACCAGCGAACCAGGCGAGTGAATTCGGACATTCATCCGCGGATTGGCTTGCTGGAGATCACTGTCAGCGATGCGACCTTCCGCAACATGCCCTCCGGACACGAAATCAAGGTCATGGTCGAGGACGAAGCGGGACACTTCGAAGAGTTGGAAGGTTACTTCGGCAAAGACGACAAGTGGCACTTCGAATCGAAGCCGCTTTATCCCGGCATCCCGCACATCTACGACGTGAAGTTCGAGGAAATAAAGATCGAGATGAAGCGGGAACGCAAGTACGACAGAATCGTCGAATCGGAAGTGGAGAAGAAAGTCCGCGACCTAGCCGTCCACCGCGTGCGGCTGATTCCTGGTCGAATCGTGTACCTCAACTACCCGTAGATCGTCCCGACGTCGAGCTGAACCTGCCCAAGGTTTGCGTGCGCTGGATGAAGCGTGGGGCTGATGGTTTAACACGGAACAGGTTCCTGAGAATCAGGCCGTGGGCCGCCGGGGTTGATGCCGGTGGGTTGAGGCATGTCCTCCGTGATGATCTTCCAGGACGCACCCATTTCACGCATCGCTTGGAAATCGCGGGGCTGGTAGGTGATGTTGAGATGCGGGGTCGGGACGAGCTTGTGTTGCTCGAATCGCGAGTCCATTGCGGCGGCAAGCATGCCGGTTACCAGAAGCGTTCGCTCGACGGGATACGGAGCTTGCTTCTCGCGGATGTGAGTTTGAATGGCGTGCGACAGTGCTTTGAACAGATTGCGGTTCTCCCACGGGCCCACGTAGAAGCTGGTCGCCAGCGGCTGCGTTTTTCCCACGAGTCGGCACGCGAAACACCAACGTGTCGAAACATTGCCGATCCGCAAGACAGTTGCTCGCAGGCCGTCGCGGTACGTGATCAGGATGGCATGCACTGGATGCTGTTTGCTGTCGGCAGGTTCGATGAAGTCTTGGAGCCGGCCAACGTTTTTGCCTGTCTCGGCTCGCATCGCCGCTTCGGCCAGCGCGTAGCTCCAACGTCCTTCAGCGGCTGCTTGCCAGACGGCGTCCCCTTCGAGCAATTGAATCTCGCTGACGCCCGTCTCACCACCGCGTCGCGATTCAACCATTGACTGAAGCACTTCCAAACCGTGGAAGTCATAGACCTCGGGCGGGCCGCTGTGGATCGAGACCGCTTCTTCGATCACCGCCCCGTCCGGCAATTCCAGTGGCGGACGACGCTGAGCCAACGGTACCGAACTGCCCGCCATGAAGGGCATCTTCAGCTCCCGCGCAACCTTCACCATCGCGTCAGCCCAGTCCCAGCGGTACGACAGGTGTTTGTCGCTAAACAGCGGGACGACGCGGCCGCTCTGACGGAACACGGCGACGATCTCGTCGAAGAAGCGTTTTCGCGGGTACATGATCGATCCGCGGTCACTCACCGGATAGTTGCCGTGCTCTCCGATCGACAGCACACCATCGACCGCCAGCTCCTGGCCGCCAAGTCGCAAGGCCTCGGCGATCGTCGGGAAGATTTCGATCTTGTAATGCTTCGCGACGTCGCGCGCCATATCACGTCCGGCGGGGAACTGGTCGACGTAGAGACCGGCGACGTCGATCCCCGACTCGGTCAACTTGCCGTTGAAGTAGTACGGCTCCAGAAAGTTCTCCAGGATCACATGCGCATGGCTGCGATGAGTGAACTCGGTCATCACGGCCGCGATGCGCGGGCGTTTCGCATCCGCGCCGCTGGCTGAGCGAGCGATTCCGCAAGCGGCGAGCGACACCGCGCCCGCCGTCGCAGCCAGCCAGTCACGGCGATTAAGACTTGGTTGGTTCATCGTGGTTTTGTCAAGCCTTTCGTTTTGAGCACACGGTTGTTTCGCCACCAACGTCCCTCAGCCACACTGCGCAAAGCGGGATTTCCATCGTTGTGCGGTGACAGGACGACGTCATTCATTGTTGAGAGGGCGTCGGGCCAGCGAGAGCCACGGAGACGACGACCCAGCCCGCTGCGGCGGAGAATCCCGCAACCAGCGGACCGTCGTTGACCAGCGCAATCGGATGATGACAGTGCGGCCAGCGGATTTGCATGGTGGAGGATGGGCACTCTTGCCCGTCTGGCTTTTTTTGCGAAACAACGAAAAGAGAAGTCGACGGGCAAGAGTGTCCATCCTCCGCCATGCTAAGCAACCGGGCTGAGTTCCGGAATCGCATCGCCCTCGCGAATGATCGGGGTCGGGCGGCCGGAGAAGTCGCGGATCGTGACGTTGTGGTAGTCAATGCCGAGGTGACGGTAGATCGTGGCGAGAAAATCTTCGGGAGTGACTCGGCGTTCGATCGGGTCTTCACCGCGAGCGTCGGTGGCTCCGATCACTTGGCCCGTGCGAATGCCACCGCCGGCGAAGAGCATCGAGCCGGCTCGCGGCCAGTGATCGCGGCCGGGTTGCACGGTTCCGACGGGGCCGCTGGCCACGCCGCCACCGCTGCTGGCAACGTACGAAATGCGCGGCGTGCGGCCGAACTCGCCCGTCACCACCACGAGCACTCGTTTGTTGAGGCCGCGCGCGTAAACGTCCTCGATCAATGCCGAGACCGCTTGGTCGATGAACGGGGCGCGGAACTGCAACGCTTCGAAGACGTGATGATTGACGGCGTGATCGTCCCAGTTGGCGACTCGGCCACAGAGCGGGCCATCGAACTCGGTGGTCACGATTTCCACGCCCGCCTCGACCAGTCGTCGAGCCATCAGGCATTGCTGGCCCCACTGGTGGCGGCCGTAACGATCGCGCACGGCGTCGGGCTCGCGGCTGAGGTCGAACGCCTCGCGCGCGTCCGGACTGATGAGCATGTTGATCGCTTGAGCCTCGAACCTATCCA
>CAYSHJ010001156.1:0-3418 GCA_964430385.1 uncultured Planctomycetaceae bacterium | reverse complement strand
GAGGCTCGGAAGGTACGGGGCTGACGAGCACCGGCGCGATCATGGGGACGGTGGATTACATGTCCCCCGAACAGGCGATGGATTGCAAGCACGCGGATGCGCAGAGCGACATCTATTCGTTGGGTTGTTCGTTGTACTACTTGCTGACGGGCAGGGCCCTGTACGACGGCGACACGATCATGAAGAAGCTGATGGCGCACCAGAACGCGCCGATCCCGTCGCTGCGAGCCGTGCGTGGTGATGTGCCCGTTTCGGTGGAGGCGGTGTTCCAAAGGATGGTGGCCAAGCAGGCGAAGGATCGCTACCAGTCGATGACGCAGGTGCTCGTCGAGCTGGAACGCTGCCTCGCAGGCGGCTCACCAACGGTTGCGATTGAGACGACTCCGAATACGTCGACGAGCGGCGTCAGCGCGAGCAGCGGGGATGAGCTGCAACAGTTCTTGAGACAGTTCAGCGGTGAAGAGAGTCCGGCCGCGACGCGAGCAACCCCGACTGGCTCGAAAGCAACCGCAGTGGTCCCGTTGTCAGGAGAAGCCGAGACGATGCTCTCCTCTGCGGGCGAGGTCGGGACGGATCCACGTACCGCACAGTCGCTGACCATCAAGGAATCGGAGCGGCTCCGTTTATCGAAAGCCGCCGCGGCTCGAACGCGCAACGGAGTTACCGCACCGCGCCGTAAACCGCTCATCTTGGCGACCGTGGCAGGAGCGGTCACGCTCGTGGCTATCGTGGCGACGGTCTTGGTCTTCGGAAATCGAGGTGTCCCGTCGCCCGATGTCGCTCAGCGAAAGTCGCCCCCCAGCGCTATGCCGAGTAAGCCGCCCAATCCCAAGGACTGGAAAACCGCTTGGCGCGCGGCCGACATCGTCGGTCGCCGGTTAATCACGGAGAAGCGGTTTGGAGCCGCCACGGCACACTACCAGACGTTTGGTGAACGGTTTCAGAGCACGGAATTGAATGAGAAGATTCGCAAGATTGTGTTTCAAATGGAAAGCCTGGCTGACATCGCCTACCAGAATGCCGAACAGCGCGTGCGACAATTGATGGCCGAGAATAACTGGCCCGAGGCGCGCGCGGCACTCCAACCTGTGGTCGAGCGGTACGGAGTGGCGAAACTGGCCGACCAGGCGCGGCTTCTGTTGGCCGAGATCGACGGCAAAGACAAACCACCCAAGCCAGACGCCACTCCAACAACTAACACGCCGTCAACCGAGTCGCCGGCACCCAAGGTGGCTCAAGATCAACCAGCGGTGTCGGCCGCAGAGTCTCCGGAAGAACGGCAGCGGCGCGAATTGGAGGCTCATTACTTTGCCGCCCTTCAGCCTGTCGAGAAACTCGCGGCTGCGTGGGATTTTCGCGAAGCGTTGGCGGAACTTGGCAAGCTGGAACTGACCGAAGCCGATTTCCCCGAACGTGTCGCTCAGCGACGCGACGAACTCCGCCGATCATTGAACTTTAAGGCCCGGCTGATCGCTAAGATCAACGGAAGCCGCGAACCGCTCAAGAAGAGCGCCCTCTTGTTGCGCGGTGCAAACGGCGACATCACCAAGGCCGACGAGGAAGGGATTTCGGCGTTGCCGAAGATCGGGAAGGTCGAAATGCACCGATGGGGCGAATTGACGGAATCGGCGCGTCGCAAGATCCTGCATTGGGCATCTGATCCGCAGAGTGGCGACGATGCCCTGGCAACGGGCTTGCTGGCGCTGATTGCCAAGGACACGGCTTACGCCGAACAGCAGTTCGAAAAAGCACGCACGCTGGGAACGGATACGTCGCCATTCCTGGCACCGCTCGCCGCCGCCGCGATGGAGCGAGCGCTGAACCTGCTCCAGCAGAAGAAGTACCGCGAAGCCGACGACGCCTTGGCACGCCTCGGGGATAAATATGGCGAGATCCCGTGGTTTGCCTCGCAGTCCAAGACGCTCGATGCGGCTCGGCGCAGGGCGCAAGCCGAGATCGTCGAAAATGAGGCTGAGCAACTCTACAGCGAGGCGGTTGAAAACTGGAAGCAAAAGGCCTTGTTTGACGTTCGCCCGCTCGTCGAACGGCTGAAACGCGAGTATCCAATGTCGCGAGCCGTGACTGAGTCCAGCCGCAATCCATCGTTTGACGCACTCGAACAGGCCATCTTGCGACTCGGCAAGAAGGTCGCAGTCCGGCTCGACGGGAAAGGCGATTTCAAGAGCATTCAAGAGGCGATCAATGCCGCGCCAGAGCGAAGCTTGATCGAAATCCAGGACAACGGTCCCTACAACGAGAAAGTAGACGTCGACAAGGAGGGGTTGACGTTGCGTGGAGCGAAAGGCAATTGGCCCATCATCACGTCGACGGGGCCGGTTAGAGATTTTCCAGTACTATTTGCAGTTTCTGCAGCAAACGTCTCTGTCGAACGCGTGATTTTGATTCATGCATTCCCAGCCGGTGCACAGCGTGCCTGCTATCGCTCACCTCCGTCAACTCAGTTGCGGTCAAGCGTCGTGTATGCAAGAACGCCCTCGGAAGCAGACGGGTTCGACGGCAACGGTGACGTTGAGGGCTGTGTCTTGTTCGCTGGCTCCCATGCGGGGAGTGAGGGAATGCGAGTAAAGAACTCTATATGCATGAGTCAGGTAGGTATGTCGAATTGTGAATTCGAAAACGTGTTGATCACCAGCGCATTTTGGGGCGGGTATGATGGTTCATGTAAGATGCGAAACTGCACTTGGAATGCTCCCATTGCTTTTACAGGTGAGCCAGTCGTACTTGTGGATTCGATCTTCGAGTCAATTCAGACAAACAAACCGAACGCAGTCATCGAGCATTGCGTCCTATTCGGAAAAAAGCCGTTCATCGACGCAGCCAAACCTGGCAAGGGGTGCTTCCAAGCAGACCCGCTCTTCGCCAACCCGAAGGCCTTTGACTTTCGACTATTACCTGCCAGTCCCTGCCGAGGACGTGCGTCCGATGGTCGCGATATTGGCTGTCGGCTGACACCAGCAATGCTGGAGATCCTGTCAGTTACCGCCGAACTGAAAAGGCGTGGCCTGATCGAGTTCTGAGCCTTGGGGAAGCTGAATAGGGCTTCGGCAGGAATCGATTGGTTGGACGGACGGGGCCGACCCCGGTAGTGGGGATATGGCGAACGTGGGCCACACATACTGTGTCAGAAAACGTTGCTTTGATCCGCTGCCTTTGAACCCCTTTCAACGTCCATCATCGAATCGAATGCGATTCCCAAGAAACGGATCGAGTTCTCGGCACGCAAATCGTGCGTCGAAAAACGGATGAGAATCTGGGACGAAGTCCGTCGGTCATCAATGGGTGGTTTGATGGGACGTCTGAAGAATCGTATGAGATGATAGGGCAACCGCAATCGCACCCAGGCGATATCAGCGTTGGCTGCGACGGCGTGGCTTCGGGATCGAACAGCCGTCTCAAC
>CAYSHJ010001155.1:0-5406 GCA_964430385.1 uncultured Planctomycetaceae bacterium | reverse complement strand
GTCGGTGTAGGTGGCGATGACCGTGATTTGCTGATCGGCACCGCGATCCATCACGCGGCCTTCCGGCAGACACTTGATCGACGCGACGGCCGCGTCGGTGTCGCTGCCGTACGGCATGCCCTGCTCGATCCAGCGATAGATCAAGCGATACTCGTAGCCGTCGACGTCCATGCGCTTGCCGCCACCGTGAGGCGATTTTCCGATCGGCTTGGTGAGCAGCAAGCTCTCGCCGGGTGACGGCGGGAAGAGACGTCGGCCGCGATCTTCTTTGACGAGGAACTCAAAGTCTTCGTCCGCATAGAAACCAAGCAGCGAGAGCTTAAAGCCATTTTGACCGCTGGCTTTGCCGTGGCAGCCGCCGCTATTGCAACCGAGTTTGGTGAAGATCGGAACAATCTGATTCTTGAAATTGATGGAAATCTGCTTCTCGACCCCTTCGACATGGACGGGCACCGCTGCGGCCAGGCCGTTGGGACCGACGATCTTCAACGTGGCATCGCCGTCCTTGACGGGCGTGACCATGCCGGTCGCATCAACGGCGATGATGCCCGCGGGCTCGGCGGAATACTGCACTTTGCGAGTGTGATCGCGAAGCTGGCCACTCGCATACGAGCCGGTCACGAACACCTGCTGTCGAGCGTCACGGCCGCGCAGAACGAGCGGTTTCCCGTCGACAGTCGGCTCGACCTTCAGGGCGTTCAGTGCTCCGGGGTCACCCAATCCTTTGGGCTTTGCGGGCTCGGCAAACGCCGGGCTGAGCACCGCGAACGATGTCGCGGCAGTGACCGCAAGCAGCAGACGACTCGTCATCCTCATGAATCGCTCCTCTTAGAAATCTCGAGTGGCATCGTGAGGTCATCCTGTTTGGAGACCAAGTTCACTCAGGACAGGCAAGCTTCCAGCGATTTGACTTCGCGGCCCAAAAAGCTGGAAGAAGTTGGGGTAAGATGTCGTGGGATGACAAACGGCGGGAGCAGAACTCTTGCGCAAGCCAAAGTGCGACCTGAGCATCATTAACAGTACAACATATCAACGGGCATTAGATTGTCAATATGCGGCTGGCTATCTGGTCGGATCGGATGACCCAGACCTCAAGCCTGACTGGGTTGTGGTGACCGCGACGATTCGGCACGATCCACACGAACGTGAACGGCCAGTGCATCCCAATTCATTGGCACTTGATAATTGTGACGACGGGTCGCCGCACTCTGACGTTTTGAGGAGACAGCCATGACGGATTCACCTAAGAATTACTCGATCGATGACGCACTTGTCGCGCTCCGAGCCGGTCGGCTGGTCATCGTCATTGACCCCGCGGATCGTGAGAACGAAGGTGACTTCGTCGGCGCGGCGGAGACGATCACGCCCGATCAAGTCGACTTCATGCTGCGGTGTGGCCGCGGAGTCGTTTGCACGCCGATGGCGCGAGAGGTCGCCGATCGTTTGCGGCTGCCGCACATCGTCGACACCGAGACCAACTCATCGCCGACGCGGACGCCCTTTTTGACTCCGGTCGACCACCACCAGGCTGGGACCGGTGTGAGTGCCACCAATCGAGCAGTGACGATACGGGCACTCAGCGATCCGAACAGTGTGGCCGAAGATTTTGTCCGACCGGGCCACACGAATCCACTGCTCGCGAAGGACGGTGGCGTGCTTCGGCGTGCGGGGCACACCGAAGCCACGGTCGACTTACTACGAATCGCCGGCTTGCGCCCCGTTGGTGTGCTGATTGAGATTCTGAGTCAGAAACACCACGGCATGGCCGACCGGGCGGAATTGGAAGAAATCTCGCGGCAATTCGAGATTCCGATCATCACCATCGAAGAATTGATTCGGCACCGACGTCTCCGCGAGCGGCTTGTCCAGCGTGAGGTCGAGGTGCCGATTGAACTCCGCGATTTCGGCCGCGTGACGGTCATCGCCTATCGCGTGGAACACGAAGATCAAGAACCGCTGGCCCTGGTTTGGGGTGACTTGAAATCGGTCGAGGCACCGCTGGTCCGCATGCACTCGTCTTGCTTCACCGGCGACGTACTGGACTCGTTGCGTTGTGATTGCGGCGACCAACTGCACATGGCGATGGACATGATCTCGCAGGATGGCGTGGGCGCGGTCGTTTATCTGCCGCAAGAAGGACGCGGCATCGGATTGGTCGCGAAGCTCAAGGCTTATCAACTGCAAGATCAAGGTTTGGACACGGTCGAGGCCAATCATCGACTCGGTTTCAAAGCGGACCAGCGAGATTACATGATCGGTCTGCAAATCCTGAAAGATCTCGGGCTGCGGCAAGTCCGCATCCTGACCAACAACCCCAAGAAGCTGGAATCGTTCGAGGAGGCCTGGGATCTGCACGTCGTCGAGCAAGTCCCGATCATCGCGCCGCCACACGAGCATCGCCAAAGGTACATGGCGACCAAACGCGACAAGCTCGGTCACCGCCTGCCGCCGACGATGTAATGGATTTTGGAGGCATCGCTCCGATGTCCAATGGTGCGAAAAACAACGGCTCTGGACGAGAAGTCCTCGCCAGGATCTGACATGCCATTGGCGCATCGAAGACCGAGATATCCCTTGGTCCGCCGCGGCGGACTTCCCAGCAGAGCCTACCTCCGTTTCTCTCGGCTCCGGAATTTCATCCGAACTCAACCACAGAAACCAACCATTGGACATCGGAGCGATACCTCCCAAAATCCACCGTGGAATTGCCCCGCGTATGCTTTAGTCGGATGAACCTTTTTTGACGAATTCAGCGACTGAAACCATGTCCGCGAAACCGGCACACCCCGGAGATCGGCGTCGGCTCGTCGGTCGAATGGCAAGTTTGGGCGACTCGTCGCAATCGTCTCGCGACGCTCGCCGAATTAGAAACCGAGGGTCTCCTCGCGCGAGGCCGGATTCTTCATGGCCTCCGCACGGAGATGATGTGTTGTTCGACACTAACCCGAAGCGTAAGGGAGAGCGAGACGTGACGACGCCCTCGCTTACGCTTCGGGTTAGTGCGGAGCCATGAATAATCCGGGCGAGGCCGATTGAGCGGATTTTTCCTTTGGCAACGGCGTCTGATCGAAGTTAGTGTGATGCCCAGCTATCCAGGTTTGCACGCCAGTGGTAGCTGAATTCGCCAGAATTCAGAATGTCGATGGACGTCGACAGGAGTCTTGTTCGTGATCGCGGTGTTGAGAAAGCTTGGAAGCTTCGAATGGCTGGCGCACGCGGCTCACAGCCGGCGCGTTCGTTTCTTCGTGTTGACCCTGCAACGTTCTTGCCGGCTCGCGCTGGCCAACACCGCCAGTCGAGCGATGACGGCGTCACTCTTATTGCACTTCGCGTTTGCCCTTTGGGCCGCCTGGATTCGTTGGCAGTTGCCACCGGTGTCGGGCGAGCTGCCAATTTCTACGAATTGGGCGACGACCAAGACAGAGTCCGTCGAAAGGCTCGTCGAGTTCAACCTCACGGAATTGCCGCGTGAGCGGACGACGGAAGGTGGCTCGCGCGGCGAGTGGATGCCGGCGTTCATGCCGACTCCAACCTTGGGCGATCCGTTGCAAAGTCTCGTTGTGGGCGAGTTCACGAATGAACTGCTCGCTCAATCCAATTTGGGGGCGGTGGTGGCGAATGCCTCACCGACTTCGGGCGGCGGAATGGGACAAGGCCGAGGACGCGGCAACGGCAATGGCGGTGATGGCAAAGGCGACGAATTCTTCGGCTTGAAAGCCGACGGTCGCTCGTTCGTTTACGTACTGGATTGCTCGCAGAGCATGAATCATCCGCATGACAGTGACGCCAAGACACGTTTCAAACGGGTCAAGGTCGAGCTGCTGACGTCGATCGCCAGCCTGACACCGGACCAGGAGTTCTTCATCATCTTCTTCAACGACCAAGCATTGACGATGCCCGCCGAACGGCTGGTCACCGCCCTGCCGGAGCACCAACGCCACTACTTGTCGTGGATGCTCCAAGTTCCCGCGGTCGGAAACACCGACCCCACCGAAGCGCTGCAGATCGCGATGCGGCTTCGCCCTGACGTGATCTATCTTCTGACCGACGGCTGTTTCGCGCACAAAGCGAACGAAATCCTTAAGTCGATCCGGCAAACGAAAACCGCCATCCACACGTTTTCGTTCGAGACACCGCTCACCGACAAGGAACGTGCCGGACTGGAGCTGATGCGCCAGAAAAAAATGAGTGCCGCTCACATCAAGCTGGGTGAAACGACGTACCGCCGCACTCGAGAAATCTTCTTGGCCGAGCAGGTGCTGCAAGAAATAGCCGCCAACAACGGCGGGAAGTATCACGTCATCCCGTAACTTCGCGAGTCCTTTGCGGCTGACAGCACCTGGTGTGACTCGCGCCGGCAGCTCGGGGGCGGAAAGTCCGGAGACTCAGTGTTCGTTCAAGGTCGGCACGGCGTCCAATCTTCTGGAAGAGCGTCGCGGTTCCGGCACTTTCACGATGAAAAGAGCTACCTTGTCGCACTCTACCCCCAGAACTAGAATTCGCCCGCCTTTGACGACTGAAACGAATCGGCAGTAGCGGTTTGGCCTGTTCGACGCCCGTCTTCAATCGCGGACCGAGGCCGCACCGCTTCAAATGCTGGGAGTACCTGGGCAATTTTAATGACCTTGCCAAACGTGACCTACACTATGGAACGGACTCAAGTGATCGGATCGAGGGGCGAATCGTCCGCCGGCTAACAGCAGACACTCTCGCCAGTCGGCTTGCGAAACACGTCCATTTATCCAAATGGATGCTGCGACCGACTCGCCACCAACGAGGAGAAATGAAATGTACGAACGATTTACCGACCGTGCTCGCAAGGTGATGCAGTTGGCCAACCAAGAAGCTCAACGCTTCAACCACGAGTACATCGGCACTGAGCATGTGCTACTGGGGTTGGTCAAAGAAGGTTCGGGCGTGGCTGCGAATGTGCTCAAGCGGCTGGATGTCGACCTACGCAAAATTCGCCTGGAAGTTGAAAAGATTGTCCAATCGGGACCGGACATGGTCACGATGGGCAAGCTGCCGCAAACGCCGCGTGCCAAAAAGGTCATCGAATACGCGATGGAAGAAGCGCGCAACCTGAACCACAACTATGTCGGTACGGAACATCTGTTGCTCGGCCTGCTACGTGAACAAGAGGGTGTCGCGGCTCAGGTGCTGATGAATCTCGGCCTCAAGCTGGAAGACGTCCGCGAAGAGGTGCTGAATCTGTTAGGTCACGGCGTCGAAGGGGGCGAGCCGACCGAACGTGCTCCCTCGGGCGGTGGCGGCACGCAGAAGCAAGGGGGCAAGAGCAAGACCCCTGCGCTCGACAGCTTTGGTCGCGACTTGACGGAACTCGCGCGCCAAGGAAAACTCGATCCGGTCATCGGCCGCGAGAACGAAATCGAACGGGTCATCCAA
>CAYSHJ010001154.1:0-9127 GCA_964430385.1 uncultured Planctomycetaceae bacterium | reverse complement strand
GTCGATCCAAATCGTTTCGCCATCTCGATCGCTTCGTCGATGACCACGCGATGCGGCGTGTCGGTGTGCAGCAACTCGAAGACTCCCAGCCGCAGGATATTTCGATCCGTCGGGGCCATCCGCGACAACTGCCAGTTCGCGGCGATCTCTTCAATCGAGCGATCGATCTGCGACCGCCACTCCATCGCCCCGGCGAACAAGTCCCACGCGAACTGCTGAAGCGCGGCCTCGCGAACTTCCTCGGCGATCATGCAGCGCACCGTGTCCGCCGACACGTCGGGATTCAGATCCCGCTGATACAGCATCTGCATCGCCACTTCACGCGCTCGCGTTCGTCGGGATGTGGACATGGGTGGTTCCGGAAAAATTGTTCTCACCCCACCCCTCTTGCAGGGGTGGTTCTCGGATTCTGCACTACTCCGGCGGTCGTTTGTTCGCAGTCGCAGCGAGTCGTGCAAAAGCCCGCGAGCCACCGGGGCAAGCCCGGTGGGGTTTGGGCTTATTTCAACAACTTCAAGGTGTTGACCATTTCAATCGCCGCCAGCGCCGCCTCGGTCCCCTTGTTGCCGGCTTTGCCGCCGGCTCGGTTGAGGGCTTGGTCGAGGTTCTCGCAGGAGAGCACTCCGAACAGGACCGGGATGCCGGTCGCTTGAGCGGTATGCATCAGGCCGGCGGCGACTTGGTGGTTAATGTAGTCGTGGTGAGTTGTCTCGCCCTCGATGACGGCTCCGAGGGCGACGACGGCGGCGAACTTCTTGCTGTTCGCAAGGCGTTGCGCGAGTTGCGGTAGCTCGAAAGAACCGGGAGCCCAGACGACGGTGAGTTGCTCGTCTTTGGCTCCGTGGCGGCGGAAGGTTTCGAGTGCTCCGTCGAGCAACCGGCGCGTGACGAGGTCGTTAAATCGCGACACGATGATCGCGAAATGGTCGTCGCCGACGAGGAGGCTGGATTCGATGGTGGTGGGCATGGCGAGTGAGTCTCAGGTCAGCCGAGCATGATCTTCAAGGCTGCCAGGTTTTCTTTCGTGTCGAAAATCGCTCGGATCGGAATGCGGAAGTTGGAAATGACTTGGCTGGCGATTTCGCCGGAGCCGGATTTCAGGCGGAGTTGGAAACTGCCGTCTTCGAGCACGTATTGCTCGACGGTCTCGCGGCCTTCGGTGGGGTCGATGATCCAGTATTCCTGGACCCCGTGAGCCTCGTAGTCTTCGAACTTCACGCCTCGGTCGCGGCGTTCGGTTGTCTCCGACAGGACTTCGACTGCGAAGTCCGGAACCGGAAATTTCATGGTCTCGGAGTGAAAGCGGCTGGCTTTCTCTGAGCCAAAGAAAACGATGTCGGGTTCGTAGTCGTTGCGTGGGAAGACGCAGAGGCACTTCTCGTCGCGGACGGCTCCAAGGCCGTGCAGTTCGACGAATGTGTCGATCAGCTTCGCCAAAGCCATTTTCGTCGTCAGGTGCCGATTGCGGGCTGGGGAGTGCATGACAACCTCGCCGTCGATGAATTCCACTTTTTGGTCGTCGGACATCTCTTCGTAGAACCGCTCACGGCGTTCGGCTTCCTCGCGCAATCGCTCGTTAAGCACGGCCGCGATGTCCGGCAGACGCGGTGAATGGAGGATCGATTCGAGGTTAAGGGTGGTCATGATTTGGAGTGTGGTGACCGGAGTCACCGCTTTTCAAAACGGCCGGATTGGTCGGAAATCAATTGGTGAATGAAAGCGTATTGAAAAGCGACGACTCTGGTCGTCGCAGTCCAAAGTTAGGTCAGGTTCATCCCCATCAAAAACTCTTCGTTCGTCTTGCTCTTTCGCATGCGGCTCGTGAGCAGTTCCATGGCCTCGGCCGGGTTCATGTCGTTGAGCACTCGCCGCAGAATCCACACGCGCCGCAGCTCGTCTTCGCTCAGCAGCAGTTCTTCGCGTCGCGTGCCGGACTTATTGACGTCGATCGCTGGCCAGATCCGTTTTTCCACCAGCCGGCGATCCAAATGTAGCTCGGTATTTCCCGTCCCTTTGAACTCTTCGAAGATGACTTCATCCATGCGGCTGCCGGTGTCGACCAAAGCCGTGGCAATGATTGTCAGGCTGCCGCCATCTTCGACATTGCGTGCGGCACCGAAGAAACGTTTCGGGTGCTGCAGCGCGTTGGAATCGACACCACCCGACAGGATCTTGCCGGAATGCGGCACTTCGTTGTTCCAAGCTCGGGCCAAGCGTGTGATCGAATCGAGAAACAGAATCACGTCGTGGCCGTACTCGACCATCCGTTTGGCCTTCTCGATGACCATGTCCGCGACTTGAACATGTCGGCCGGATGCCTCATCAAACGTGCTACTGATGACCTCGCAGGTTGGGCCGCGGACTTCACGCTCCATGTCCGTGACCTCTTCAGGCCGCTCGTCGATCAGCAGGACAATGACATACGCGTCCGGATGATTCGTCACGACGGCTTTCGCCAGCTTCTTGAGCAGAATCGTCTTTCCGGCGCGCGGCGGCGACACGATCAACGCGCGTTGGCCCATGCCGATGGGAGCGATAAGGTCCACAATCCGCGTGCTCAGTTCTTCCGGGTCGGTCGCGAGCTTGAGCCGCGTGTGTGGATGCAATGGCGTGAGGTCATCGAAGCTGACGCGTTGCAAGACCTGATTGGGGTCTTGCCCGTTGATCGCTTCGACGCGCAGCAAGGCGAAGTAGCGCTCGTTCTCTTTCGGCGGACGAATCTGTCCGGCGACGGTCGCACCGGTCTTCAGGCCGAAGCGGCGAATCTGGCTGGGCGAGACGTAGATGTCGTCGGGGCAGGGGAGATAGTGGTAATCGGGACTTCGCAGAAAGCCGAAGCCGTCGGGCAGAATCTCCAGCGTCCCCTCGCCGAACATCAGGCCGTTCAGCTTGGTCCGCTCCTTGAGGATCTTGAAGATCAAGTCTTGTTTCTTCAGCCCGGTGTACTCGGTCAAGCCCTCCTTCTTCGCCAGGATCAACAGATCCTTCATGGTCATCCGCTGCAAGTCGGCGATGTGGACGTTGCCGCGTTTGATCTCTTCGTAGCGTTGATCCGCCGGGAACGCCGAGCGTGCGTACTCTTCTTCCTCCGCCGTCAGGTCGTCGTCGGTGAAGTCGACCGCATTGGCGAGTGCTCTATCAGATTCGATCATGTTGGCCTCGGGACGTGTCGTCCGCAGAAATGAAGTGAAGTGTCGGAAGGCAGGAGTGTCAGAAGACTGGTCAAACTTTAGCTGTATCGCGACAGAGGAAACTTTCGAGTGTCGCCGCTCTCAGAGGCTTGAAAAACTTCGTTGGATTCGACATCCAAGCACGTCAACCATTTACCACCTTGCGGAAAGGTGTCGATGCAGACCCACCCGTCAAACACGAGGGGAATGCCATCTTTCTGGGGAGTGTGTCCGCAAATGACTCGCTTGCCGGAAACGTGCCGACGTTCGGACCCGCCAATGTGCTTCCACCGAAGAAAGTCAGATGTCTGATTGGCGAGTGACACGTCGGGTTCCAGACAAGCATGAACGAAGATTTCGTTGTCGGTTTCCCAGTATGGTTGCGCTGAAAGAAGGAACCGGATGTGGTCCGGAGGAATGGCATCAATCGACCCACGATACGAATCGAGTGTTGCGCGACCGCCATTTTCCAGCCAGGCATTGAGCAGTCCACGGCCGGAAATCGCATCTCGCATCATTTCCTCGTGATTGCCCATGATGACAATGACTTTGCAGGTAGTCCTGAGAGATAACAACCGGTCAACAACCTGTTTACTTGAAGGACCGCGATCAACGACGTCGCCGATGCATACGAGCGTGTCAACCGCTGAAACTGCGACGAAGCCAAGCAAAGTGACGAGTGCCCGGTAGCAACCGTGAACGTCGCCGATGGCAAGGATTCGTCCCAACATGATTCAACACCCAATTCGTTCGCTCAAAGCGGTGATGACTCACCGCGCTCCAAAGTTTCGCATCACCTTATTCGCCTTCCTTCGCGGCCTTTGCGACCTTCTGTTCAAAACCGTTTTGAACAGAAGGTCGCAAAGATCGCGAAGTAACGAGAGTCATGATTGGGAACTGAAATCTGAAATTTCAAATTTGAGATTTCAGATTGCTCATCACCCGCTCCATTTGTCTGGCCGCGTCGTCCACGGAGTTTGAGTTGTCGATGACCGCATCGGCCGCCGCTCGCTTGCGAGACAGGGGCCATTGGCTGGCCTCGCGTTGGGCGAGTTCCGCAGCCGACCAGCCTCGCCCCGCATGTACGCGAGCGATTCGATCGGTCTCCGGCGTGTCGATGAAGACCACGACATCACACATGTCATTCCATCCCGCCTCCAGCAGCACGGCGGCGTCGAGCAAAATCGCCTCGACGTTCGCCTGCCGCCGCAGTTCCCGAATCTCCCGCTCTAGGAGCGAGCGGATTTCCGGATGCACGATGGCTTCCAGGTCGTGTCGAGCTTGCTGAGCGGCCGAGTCCGGGCCGAACACCAAGCGTCCGAGAGCTGACCGAGAAATCTCCTGATCTGTACCGCGACCGTCAGGGAACGGCGCGGTTGGATGTCGTTGTCCGCTCCCTGGCGATCGCGGTATCGATTGAAAAATGGTTGGACCGAACCGCTGACGAATCCGTTCCTTCACGGTTGGAAAATGCAGGACTTGGTGCCCCAATTGATCCGCGTCGATGACGGCTACGGGACGAATGGCTTGCCAGCGTTGAGCCACGGAACTTTTCCCGGACCCAACGCCACCAATCAACCCGACCACGGGAATGACTCTTGGCTGCGAGCACAAGGAAGCGAAACTCGGAGGAGAAAATTGATGGAACGGGTAGATTCAGGCAATTCATGAACCGGCAGGTTCGTGAGGTGCATTCCCTTCGCACCGCAGATCAGAAAGGCATTCAGGCGTGTCGCGGACATCGTGCCCAATGTACCGGCTGCTGTCAACGATCCGCTGGGTTGACGAATCGGTCACGATGCAATCGCCGCGATCACACGATGATCTCGTAGCCCTTGCGTTGCTCACGGGCTTGCCATTGTTTGGCGTCGGCATCGCCGGTGATCTCTTGCTTTTCGGGATCCCAGTTCAGTTTGCGACCCAGGCGGATCGCAATGTTGGAGAGGTGGCACGTGGTCATCGCTCGGTGATGCGTGTGGACGTCGGAGATCGGCTGCGTCCGATCCACACAGCACTCGAAGAAGTTCCGCATGTGATCGCCGGGCTTCTTGCCTTTGTAGAGCTTGGCGATCGCGTCATCTGGCAGCGGGTTGGCTTCGAGGTCTTCGACCGGTTTGCCTTTCAGCGAACCGCGGCTGACAAAGATGCGGCCTTCGGTGCCCTCGATCAGGATGCCGTTCTCCTCGTCATCACGGATCAACATCTCGACGCCGTTGGAATACTTGACGTTGATTTTGAATTCGGTCGCCGCGTTGTACCGGTTGGAGACGGTGGGCATTCCGTTCTCAAACGGTACGGGGTGCTTCGCAGTTCCCTCGACGCTGATCGGGCCGCTGTTCTCCATGCCGATGGCCCACGTCGCGATATCGACGTGGTGAGCCCCCCAATCCGTCATCTTGCCACCGGAATACTCGTACCACCAGCGAAATTCGTAATGCGTGCGAGCTTCCGGATACCGCGAGTTGTTGACGGGCTTCCCTTCCAGATATGGGACCATTGGTGCCTGTCCCAGCCACATCTCCCAGTTGAGATGCTTGGGCACTTCGGCCTGCGGAATCTCCGCGCTGGTCGGCGCGCCACCGATGCGACATTCGACTTTTTGGATTTTTCCCAGCCGTCCCAGGCGAGCGAGTGCCACCGCCACCAAGAACTGCTGCGGCACCTTGCCGCCGTTGGCCGACATCTCGCTCCGCTGCTGTGTGCCGACTTGGAAGACTCGCTTGGTCGCGTCGAGCACCTTGATGATCTGTTTGCCTTCGTCGATCGTCAGCGTCAGTGGCTTCTCGCAGTACACGTCCTTGCCGGCCTTCATCGCCTCGATCGAAATCCTCGAATGCCAATGGTCCGGAGTGACCACCGTGACGATTTGCGCTTCGGGATGCTTGTCGAGCAGCTCGCGATAGTCCTCGTACGCCTTGACCTCTTTCGCGCTCCCCTTCTTGTTCTGAAACTCCATGACCTTTTGACGACCTTGATCGCGATGCTGAGCATCGACGTCGCAGACCGCCACGCAGTCGCCAAAGTTCAGCGCCGCCGGCCCGACCCCTTGCCAGCGGTCGCCGGTGCCGATGCACGCGATCAGCGGTCGTTCGTTTGGACTTTGAAATGCCTTGGCCTCCGAGGGGTCGCGCAGAAACCAGTACGGCATACTGCTGGCCGCGGCCACCGCCAGCGAAGTCTGCATGAAGTCACGTCGGGATTGTCGTTTCTTGCTCACGGGAGTGTCCTCCTCAACGCAGAGATGAATCCGGTTTGAACGTGGTCAGACGTCGACACCTCACCCGCCTGACCTTCCACGGCGAACAGTCTAAACACGAAATTGCGCGAAGAAAACCAACTCACGAAATGTGAGAAGCCCAGCTCTTTCGCCAAGGCCGGGCTTCGTTCGAGTGGTCTCTAAACATCCTTCAAACATCCTTCAATCGTCGCGACGACTGCCCAACCCACCGAAGCGAACGATGTAGTACACGAGCGTCAAAACGGATTGCAATGTCGCCGCGACATAGGTCCACGCGGCGGCATTGAGCACATCGCGCACGGCCAGGGCTCCGGCGTCATCCACGATGCTAAGTTGGCCGAGCAGTCGTTTCGCTCGATTGCTGGCATCAAACTCCACTGGCAGGTTGACAACTTGGAAAAACACCACCGCCGCGAAGGCTAACAGGCCTAACCATATAAGTGGTAGCGACGTCAATAATCCTCCAAGAATCAACAAAATCATGGCCGCTGTCGGGCCAACCTGGGCTGCCGGCACAGCCGCGTTGCGCACAAACAGCGGAGCGTAGTGATTCGCATGTTGCAGCGCGTGCCCCGCCTCGTGAGCCGCGATGCCCACCGCAGTGGCCGATTGGCTGGCGTACACTTCCGGACTCAACCGTAGCACGCGCGAGGTCGGGTCGTAGTGGTCCGACAACCAGCCATGCGTTTCCTCGATACCCACGTCGTGACAGCCCGCTTGGTCCAAGATGTGACGAGCCGCTGCCGCTCCGGACAAGTGTGACGGCACTTGCAGACCACGGCGATAGGCCGATTTCACTCGCCACTGAGCCCAAATCATCAACACGAGCGCCGGGGACACGAACAGCAATAAACGCAGATCAAAAAACATCGCAGTTCTCCTCAATTCATGGGGTGCCGCCGTTGTCCTCTCCGGTCGAGAGTTCGCGCTGCGGCTATGCAGTCTACGCTGGCGGGATGTCGTTCGTTGAGCGATCCAAAGTCTTCGACCGAAGTCAGTAACTCGTTATCAAACTGATGACTACAGGTGCGACAGTGCGACATTCCCTCGGACTTTGGTACTGCTGGCACCGCTCACCGAATGAACGTAACTCATTGCCACAATTCAGATTATTTTGCCCACCGGCGGTTTCTGCGAGATTGGCATCACGACTGCTTTGGCATGCGGTCACAACAGACGAAAAAAATGACCATCAAGAAACGCCCAATCGAACACCTGTCTCCCCCACCTGTTTTAGGAGTCCAAGCTATGAAAAAGTTGATGCTTCTCGTCGCGTTGGTTGCTGGTGGATTCGTGGTCACGTCGAGCCAAGCCGCCAATGCCGGACATAGGAGTGGGTGCGGCTCTGGTTGGGGCGGCGGCTACTACTCCAGCGGCTACAACTACGGTGGTTATTATCCCAGCCACTCGTATGGGTACGACAGTTACTACTCCCCGTCGTACAGCTTTGGCTACGCACGGCCGGGCGTCAGCATCTCGTTCGGTTCGGGGTACCGCGACTACGGCTACGGCGGATACGGCGGTCGGGGCGGGCACCGTGGCGGTCACGGCCACCACCGCCATCACCATCATCATGACGACTAAGCCAAAAGATCGGTCTGAGGACAACAATCAAAAAACCGGCCTCGGACTCTCCGGCCGGTTTTTCTTTTTTTCCCACCCTTGTAGAGTCTTCGGTTGTCAATCATGCGCGCCGTGCGCGCGATTCGTCGCCGAGTCGCTCCGCGACTTGGAATCAGCGTCGCGGAGCGACGCCGCTACGTTGCGGGCGAAGCCCGCGTTAAGACGGATTGCCAATCCGTCCCACAATGAACGTCGGCAAAATCAGAAACTACGTTTTAATCTTCGCTCGTTTGGCTTTCCGCGCTTTCGAGCTTGCGGGGCGAGCACCGTGATTGGCTTTCGTGAGCTTGCGATTGTTCTTGGCCATGAGAGGCACCTCTTACGGATGACTAGGGTTCAAAACGGAGCGGTAATCTAGAGGGAGTGATCGCCGTTGCAAAGCGAGCGCGCCGCCTCCGTCCCGACCTGCTCCTCACGCCGACGGTGCGAGACACGATCGCTCTCGCTTAGACGTTCTGTCAAACGTTCCAAGACCCGCCGTTCGGCATCTCGCGCGGTGACGATTCCCTGGCATTGCCGAATCTCCACGTTGGCGAGTTCCAATCGACGATGTGACTCGGCGAGTTCTTGTCGCAGGCCATCGCGGCATTGGCGGAATTGACTCAGGCGTTCGAGATCCAGATGTCCGAAACAACCACTGCTTTGCTGAGCACGCGCGAGACTCGAGGCTTCCTCCTCGATCACGGCGTTGGCGTTTTGAACAACCTTGGCAGACGACAGGCTCTGCGCGAGCGACTGTAACGCCGCGTCGCGACGGTGTTCGCGAACTCGCAAAAGTGTGGTCAGCCAGTTTGGAGATCCAGGCATGAGGCGGTTCGTTGACCTTCGACGCCGTGTGTCACCGGCTTAGCCAGTGGCAGCACTGTCAAGCCGTGTGTTGAGTTGATTCAGTCGATCGAGAGTGTGATGAAACTCGTTCGAGTGCCCAGGAGGTTGTTGCAGAAAATCGAAGAGAGCGTTGCGTTCTCGGAGTGCGACGTCGACGAGCGGGTTCGAGCCAGATTGATAGGCTCCCACCGCGATCAAATCTTCGTGATGCCGGTACGCGGCGAGCACTCGCTTCAGTCGCTCGGCCGCCGCGAGATGATTCGGGTGA
>CAYSHJ010001153.1:0-14025 GCA_964430385.1 uncultured Planctomycetaceae bacterium | reverse complement strand
CGGCCGAGCAATCTAAGACGCTTCGCGAGCAACCCGCGGTTGCGTTGGGCGATGTGCAATTGGCCGAGGCGAAGCCGGACAACAAACGGACTCTCAAGGAACCATCGCGCGAAGCGTTCGCTGCCTACCGACTCGACAAGTTCGTTGGGAAGAAACAGACTGAGATTGCCCAGCAGTTGACGACAGAATTCGCCCGACCGATTGCCCAGGGACAAGTCTCCCGTTGGATCAGTGACGTGAGCGAGTTTCTGGAAGCGGGCAACGTACTGCCACCGATTTCGCCTGCGATCGACGGCATCGCTTCCGTTGACCCCGGTGTTCTCGACATGGGTGCGAGGCAAGACGGTCAGACTCCGCGACAACGACTCAAGGTCACGAGTAATGACGAATGACGATGTTGGGTATGCGCCAAAAAGAATTCTCAACTCCTGAGTCGTTAGGAGTATGCGCCGCCTGATGGCGGTATGCGCGCATATGCGCCGGGAAAGAAAAAGGCTCCACCGAAGTGGGGCGACTTTCTTTCCCGGAGGATGTCATGGGTGATCGCCTTTTGACCGCCGCTCAACTTGCCGAGCGGCTCCAGGTCCGACCCAGCACGGTGCGACTGTGGGCCAGGACAGGCAAAATTCCCGAACATCGGCTCTCAGCAAAGGTCCGACGCTACGACCTTGCCGAAGTTCTTTCGTCACTACAACGGCCGGAGGTGTCCCATGCGTGACGCCTTATTGTCATCGGCCATCGCCGACAAGTTGCTCGTGACTCCTCAAGAGGCATCGCGCCTCTTGAGTTGCTGCGAAAAAAGTTTGTGGTCGCTGACCTGGCCGCGTGGTCCGCTGCGATGTGTGAAGTTGGGGCGGTCGGTGCGATACAGCCTTGAGACGCTCCGCGAATTCATCGCGCAACAGCAAGCCGAACCTCGTCCCGCTGGTGATGCCGCTTCTCAGTGACGTGGCTGCCGTTACCTGTCGGCACGTCCTCACCGACGGCCGGTTGTCACGTTCAAACACAAACGGCTCGGACGTTCGAGCGTCACGAGCCGCGAAGAAAGGAACCGTTTGCACGATGAATAGTATCACATTCCGGCCGCATTTCGAAGGGCCGGATCAATACCTCGACCACGTTTTGGAATGTCTTGCGGCGGGATACGAACCGTTGCCGCCAGAGACTCGCGACGAACTGCTCGCCGTGTTGGACGAGCAGCCGGAGTACGCCCGACGTTGGCTGCCGTCCGCAGAGTGGTGCCAGTTTCTCGGCATCGACCCGGACGTTGGGAAACCGGTCGCGCCGCTGTCGGAAATGTGGCAAGAGAGGTTTTTGACGACCTTGGCACACGACCAAGAGTTTCTCGCTGCCGTCCGCACCATCATCAACGGGGAGGCCGCAGCATGAGACTCAAGAAGGAACTCGCACGACAAGAGCAACTACACGGCACAACGCCACTGCGCGGCGAGTTGCCCGCCAGCACGAACGCAGCGGACAAGAAGGCGAAGGCGAAAACCTCCGGCAAAGGTGACGATGAGAAGAAACAAAGAAAGAGTGCCGCCACAAAAGCCATCGAATTGGCCCAGGCCACACAATTTGAGTTGTGGCACACTCCGGCGGGCGAGGCGCTCGCTTCCATTAGGCGCGAACAGCATATCGAGCATTGGGCTGTCATGGGGCGTGAGTTCAAGCTTTGGTTGACTCGCCTGTATTACAACGCCACCCAAGACGCGATGACGGTTGAGGCCATCAACAGTGCATTGAACGTCATCGCCGCACAGGCGGCTTTTAACGCTGACGAGCATGACGTCTTTGTCCGTGTGGCGAAGTTCGACCGCAAAATCTACGTGGACCTGTGCAATCAATGCTGGCAGGCGGTGGAGATTGACTCGAATGGCTGGCGAGTCGTGGACACTCCGCCGGTACGTTTTCGGCGATTCAAGGCAATGTTGCCCTTGCCGATCCCAGAGCGCGGCGGTCGCATCGACGAATTGCGAAAACTCATCAACGTCAGCGATGCGACGTGGCCGTTGGTTGTGGGCTGGCTGCTCGGTTGCTTTCTGCCGGAGAGCAAGTATCCGATCTTGGCGTTGTTCGCGGAACAAGGGGCCGGCAAAACCACGGCGGCACGATTTCTGCGAGCGTTGATCGACCCCAACACCTCGCCATTGCGGTCAGAGCCTCGCAAAGAGGATGACCTTATCATCGCCGCGAACAACTCGTGGTTGGTTGCGTATGACAATCTCAGCAGCATTCCGGCTTGGTTGTCGGATGCCTTATGCCGGCTGGCAACGGGCGGTGGACTCTCGAAAAGAACGCTCTACAGCAACGACGAAGAGACGATCTTCTCGGTCACTCGGCCGGCAATGCTGACCAGCATCGAAGACGTGGCCAGCCGCTCGGATTTGTTGGATCGTTGCATGGTGGCGCACTTGCCGACGATCCCCAGCGAACAACGCAAGACTGAAACCGAACTGCAAGCCGCCTTCACCGCGATGCAACCGCGTCTGTTGGGGGCGATCTTGGAAACCGTCTCTGTGGGCTTGAAGCGCGAGCACGAAGTCCGTCCTGATCGTCTTCCTCGAATGGCCGACTTCGCCAAGTGGGTTATCGCCTGCGAGCCGGGCTTGGGCTGGCCGTCGGGAACATTCCTCGCGGCCTACGACGACAACCGCAGCGAATCAAACGAACTGGCCTTGGAATCGTCCGTGATCTGGAAACCGCTGTCGGAGTTGTTGGCCGAACGAAATGAATGGCACGGCACCGCGGGTGATTTGAAGAAAACTCTTGAGGAAAGTCTCGGCAACAACGTGCCGAAAGATTGGCCAAAGTCTGCCAGAGGGATTGGTGGTGCAGTAAGGCGGATTGCTCCCAACATGCGCGCGTTGGAATGGTTGGTGACATTCGACGAACGCGAGCCGGACGGACAACGCCGGAAGATCATCGTCATCCAGAAAGCTGTGTCCGCAACGTGTCCAATGTATCCAACGTGCCCGAGCGACGGCTTTTCAGGACATGATTTCGGACACATCGCCGGACACTTCGGACACCAACAAAACGAGAGACAGGACACTTTGGATACTTTGGATACATTGAACGCAGCCACCCCGATGACCGATGACGGGGAAGATTGTTCGACGCTCGCGTTTCGTAACACGGGACTCAGAATCGACCATACTGAATGTTGACTATTAGTTAATACACGATTAGGATGGGAGACGATGAAGAAGACAGAAAACATCAGCGAAGCACTCAAACGCTTTATCGAAGCGTCGGGTCAAAGCCAGCGGCAAATTGCCTTGTCTGCCGGAGTCTCACCCGTTGTGGTCAACCGATTCCTGCGGCAAGGACGCGGTTTGAGTGTTGAAGGAATTGACGGGCTTTGCCGCGTGCTCGGATTGCAACTCGTACAGACAGGCAAGACACCGAAGACGACGGCACGCAGCCGCAAGGAGAAATAACGATGGCCAGTGTTTCCACTGACTCAAACGGCAATCGCACGCTCCAATTTGTGGCAAAGGATCGCAAACGCCGCAGCGTGCGACTCGGCAAAATGCCGCTAGCATTCGCGCGAGAAATCAAACGAAAAGTCGAGGCGCTGAACTACGCCGTGATCAGCGGGCAATCGGTCGATGGTGAAACGGCACGTTGGATCGCAGAGCGCGACCAAGCTCTGCTCGCGAAACTGGCCAAGGTTGGTCTGATCGCACGGCCGGAAGATGTTGGTGATCTTAGTTTGAACGACTTCATCGACGCCTACCTCGCCGAACGGGTCGATTTGAAGCCGAGTACGGTCGAACAACTCCGGCAGGTGCAAAACAACCTGCGGAAGTTCATCGGCGAGAAGATGACGTTGCGCGAGTTCACTCCCGGTCACGCCGACGCCTTCAAGGCATCACTCGCCAGCAAACTGGCGGACAACTCCGTCCGGCGAAACCTTGGCCGTTGTCGCCAGTTCTTTGAAGCGGCACTCCGCAAACGCCTGATCGACAAGAACCCGTTCGGTCACTTGAAGGGAATCACTGTGAAGGGCAACGCCGAGCGTTTTCAATTCGTGACTCACGAGGAAATCCAACGAGTCATCGAAGCCGCGCCGGATGCCCAATGGCGGCTGATCATCGCGTTGGCTCGATACGGTGGCCTGCGGACTCCGTCCGAGACGCTGGCGTTGAAGTGGTCGGACATTGATTGGGAGAGGCAACGCATCCGTGTTCCCTCGCCGAAGACGGCACACGTCGGCAAGTCATTCCGGGAGATTCCGCTGTTCCCAGAGTTGGAGCCGTATCTCCGCGACGCCTTTGAACTGGCGGCCGAAGGGACGGAATGCGTCATCACACGCTACAGCGATGCCACGCAGAACCTGCGGACCACGATGTTGAAGATTATCCGTCGCGCCGGCTTGGAACCGTGGCAGCGTGTTTTTCACAACCTCCGAGCGTCACGCCAAACGGAACTCGCCAAGACGTTCCCGCTGCATGTCGTCGTGGCGTGGTTGGGGAACACAGAAGCGGTCGCCGGTGAGCACTATCTCCACACAACCGCCGATGATTTCGAGCGAGCACTCACCAACCCGTGCAGCGCGCTGCAGAAAGCGGTGCAGTACCCCACGGAAAATCGTCGTAACCCGCAGAACGCTGTTTCAGAGACAACAAAAAACCCCGCGAAATACGCGGGGTTGCCAGCCGATACGGAACGACACACTGAACAGATTTACCCGACCAGGACTCGAACCTGGAATAGCAGGACCAAAACCTGCTGTGTTGCCAATTACACCATCGGGTATCGATCGGAACGGCGGAAGTCTAGTCAGCGTTCGACGCGCGTCAAAGGGCACATCGCAAAATGAAAACTGAAATTGACACGACACTCGCCCGCTCCGCCACCCGATCGGTGGTATGACGGTTTGGTCATTTGCCCCACGTCGGCTTGCGGCTACGCGGCCTCCGCCGCATCAGCTGCCACCGTCTCCGTCTTGTCGTTTCGGACCCGTCGCAGCCGCTCGGCCATCGGCAGGTCGTCGAGCGTTTGCAGGCCGTACAGTTCGAGAAACTTTCGCGTCGTCTCGTACAAGAACGGCCGGCCGAGCGAATCATCTTCGCCGGCGATGCGAACAAGTTCGCGGTCCATCAGTTGCTTGAGCATCTCGGCCGACTGCACGCCGCGCACGGCTTCGAGATCGGCACGCGTCAGCGGCTGCAGGTACGCGACGATTGCCAGTGTTTCCAACATCGGAGGTGTCAGTCGCAATGTCGTCTGTCGCTGATGCAATTTGTCGAGCCAAACCGCAAACGGCCGCCGCGTCAGCAGTCGATAGCCGGTCGCCACACGCTCGACTTGAAACGCTGAACTCGTCGCTTGGTACGCGACGTTGAGTTGGTCGATCAACAGCTTGGCTTCCGTGACGTCGACCAACGTGGCAAGCTGCGCCAGCCGTCGTAAAGCCAGTGGCTCGTCCGCGACGAACAAGACTGCCTCCAAACGAGCCATCTTGCTTGTCCGTCGGCGAAGGTCCGTCGGAAGATTCTTGCTTTTGTCGCGAACCTGTGCCGGCCTTGAGAAAAAATTCCAGACGAAGCCTGGCAAGCCGGAAGACTCCATGAGTGGTGCCAAGGTTTGGGCACGCGTTTGCGCGCCCCAACTTCGCGTCGCGCTCGCCAGGCTGCGTCTGTGAAACTCAATCATCGGACGAAA
The DNA here is from genome assembly GCA_964430385.1 of uncultured Planctomycetaceae bacterium. Taxonomy (GTDB): domain Bacteria; phylum Planctomycetota; class Planctomycetia; order Planctomycetales; family Planctomycetaceae; genus CAYSHJ01. The sequence goes on along the minus strand of CAYSHJ010001153.1, from coordinate 8,352 downwards.
AGCCTCCCGCGATTTTTGATTTTCGATTTTTGATTTTTGATTGAGAACTTGAACTGCGGTGCAATCGAAAATCAAAAATCGGCAATCGAAAATCCTCCGCCATGTCGGTCAGCGCTGGCCATTCCACTCGTCGATCTGTTGCAGGACGCGTTCGACCGCTTGCAGCGGTTCGGCCGCTTCGGCTTCGAAACGCCGCGTGATACGTGGATCGTTGTCGGGCGAGAATTCACAGGTGAAATGAAAGTCCGCGTCGTCGTGGCCCGGCTCCAGGCGAAAACGATGAATTCCCAATTCATTCAGCTGGCGAACTGCCTGCCGCCAGGTCCGCCCCGCCAATGACCGCTCGTCGCCCAACTTCAGAGACTGCGAGGAATTGGAGCGAACGTCGACGTCGCGCGAGACGTGACGGACAGGTGACCTGGCTTGTGGCCGGTCGCTCGAACCTGTGAGTTCAATCGTACCTGGTTTCGTCGCAAACAGGTCCACGACGCGAGGACGACCTTCCGAGACGGAAACTTCAGAGATGCTCCACGGCTTCACCTGATGATGTCGAGCAGGCTGATCGGCAAATCGACTCGGCGAGGCGGCACGAAACAAGTCATCCAAACACTCATCCTGTCGCAGATCGGCGTACGAATGCGAGCGTGCGTCCGGCGCAGGATTCATGGCGAGCGATTCACCGACGTTCTCTTTTCGAGGCGGAGCATCCCGTTCCGATTTGTGCTCGCTCATCGACGACGCGATCACCGGCATAAATTGCGGGACGCCAAACACGGCCATGAGCGGCATCGCCAACAGCGGCACCGACAACAACAACGTAGCCAGCGGATTTCCAGAGCGAGAACGCATCCGTTCGAACCTCCCTGTTCGGTCGGGATGTGAGTGCTCACTTCCCTGTGGAGCACGCACGGCCACGATGTTAGGCCGATCTGCGGAAACGCCTCAATCGCAGTTTTTGAGTTCCCAGTTCCCAGCCCACAATGCTTCTTGCTAAGCCTATTGCCCACCCAGTCTCCGTGTCTCTCCCGGTCAGTGCATCTCTGGCCTGTGAAACCCTGCCGATCGCAGTGGCGGTAACGGTCGTCGCGATGCCGCCACTCGCGAATCTTGTTCGGGCGCGCGGGGCCGATGAAGCGGTCGTTCTCGTCGGCCCGATAGGAAATCGAGTAGATTCCGGGAGGCGAGTACCCTCACAGAATCGGAAGAACGTCGCCAGAGGCTTGTGCTTCGCGGAATCCCCAATAGCATCCACCACCTCCGTCGTTTGGACGGCGTTCCAAGTCGGGAAAACGTCACACGAACTTCGGGAAGAAGAATGAAAAGGAGTTGTTATGAATGGCAGTGAGTTCACGAAAATGGAGCGTCGTACCTTTTTGCAACAATCCGCGGCGGCCGCCGCTCTGGTGTTGCCGGCTTGGTGTTCGGTGTCGGTGTTCGCCGACGATGAGTCGGTCCCGAAAGTCGCCAATCGAGCGGATGCGACCACGACGGGCGACACGCAGAAGCTGTCCGCGGCCATCAAACTGGCTCGCGATACTCAAGAGATTTTGAAAAAGATCAAGGACTACGAAGCCACCTTCACCAAGCGTGAAGTGGTCGGCAAAAAACTGCTCGAATCCGAAATGCAGGTGAAGTATCGCGAGCATCCGTTCAGCGTGTACATTAAGTACAAACGTCCGCACGCCGGACGCGAAGTGATTTATGTCGATGGGCTGAACAAGGGAAAACTGCTCGTGCACAGCGAAGGGATTACGTCCATCGTCGGTACGATCAAGCTCCTGCCCACCAGCAAGGACGCGATGGAAGAAAATCGGTATCCGCTGACGATGTTCGGCATGAACAAGATGGTGGCGAAGGTCGTCGAGCAATGGCAAGCGGACGAGAAGCATGACGACGTCGTCGTGAAGTTCTTCCCGAACGCAAAGATAAACGGGGTCGAGTGCAAAGTCGCCGAAACCAGCTTTCCGAAGCAAGTCGCGCTGGCCAAGTTTCACATGACCCGACTCTACGTCGCCAAGGACAGCGGCCTGCCGGTGCGCGTCGAACAATTCGGTTTCCCGACCAAAGCGGCGGACAAACTTCCGATCATTGAGGAGTACACGTACTCAAACATCAAGACGAACGCCGGGCTGTCGGACCTCGACTTCGATCCGGCCAACAAGACGTACGGTTTCTAATCCGAGATCACAATGGACTTGCCCAAACCGACAATTCGCATTCAATCAAGCACGGTGAGCTTCCAGCTTGCCGTGCTTTTTTTGTGACTGCTCGACAGGCTGTCGTCGGCGAATTCGCCAGAATTCGGACGCCACGCCCACGTACCGGCTGAATTCTGGCGAATCCAGCTACGAGCGCGTGCCCAATGCGGACTAGAATCTGCGAGAAGCCCGGCTTCAACAAGCGGCTGGGTTTCCGATCCGCGTCGTGCGGGAACCGGAGCCTAAGCCGTTGGTCGAAGCCAGTCAGAGATCCCACACCTTGTTCAGCACGCCTGAATCGGCGGAACTGCGTCGAGCTGTGTCAGCCGCGCGGCGCGACGGTCAATTGGTCGGCTGTGTCCCCACGATGGGGGCATTGCACGCCGGGCACGTCAGCTTGATCGAGCGAGCTCGCGCGGAATGCGATTTCGTCGTCGTGACGCTGTTCGTCAACCCGACGCAATTCGGACCGCAGGAAGATTACGCGCGGTATCCGCGACCGTTCGAGACGGATGCCGAATTGTGCCGATCGATCGGCGTTGACTGGCTCTTTTGTCCGGCTCGCAAGTCGATGTATCCGTCCGGGTATCAAACCTTTGTTGAGGTGCGAGGTCTGTCGGCGAGTTGGGAAGGCGCGGTGCGGCCGGAGCATTTTCGGGGCGTGGCGACGGTCGTGACCAAACTTCTGAACCTTGTCTCGCCGGATCGAGCCTACTTCGGGCAAAAGGATTTTCAGCAACAAGCATTGATTCGCCGCATGTGCCGCGATCTCGATATGCCGGTCGACATCGTGACGTGTCCGACGGTGCGTGAGCCGGACGGTTTGGCCCTGAGCAGTCGCAATGCCTACCTCAGTTCGGCCGAGCGGACTTCGGGGCTGTCGCTTTATCGAGCCTTGTGTCTGGCGCGAGATCGCGTCGGCAAAGGCGCAAGAGACTTGGCGGCCGTGCGTCAGGCGATGCGGTCGGAAATGGAATTGACTCCCGGCGTGACGGTCGATTACGCCACGATCGCCGACGTCGAAGCGTTGATCGAGCTGACGGAGCCTGCGGCGGGCATGGTTGCGTTGGTCGCGGCTCGTGTGGGCTCGACGCGACTGATCGACAACATGATGATTCCCTGAAATCAAATTCCCCCTCCACCGGGCTTGCCCCGGTGGCTCGCGGGCTTCTGCACTACCCGCGACTGTCAACCATGTCCCCGAACACTGTCAACGATGTCCCCGGCCCTCACAACAAGGTCGGTGGGGTCTAGGATGTACCCAACATGCGGGCGATTCTGTTTCGCATCCCACTGGACGGATCGCTCGACCTGGGACCGCTTGGGAAGTGGCCGGTGTTCGGCTTCGGCCTCTTGTTCGCGGTGTGGTTGCTGATCGGAATCGTTTGGCTGTGGCGAAGTCATCGCGGCGGATTCGGCCGGCCGCCCTTAGGGGACTTGGTGACGTTTGGCATTCTGGGTGCCGCGATCGTGCTGGCTCCGCGACTGGTGGCTCGATTCGGCGATCAGCCGTCGATTCCGGTGTACGGCTACGGCTTTATGATGTGCGCGGGTTTTATTTTGGCCACGCTACTGGCGAGTCGTCGTGCCGCGCGCGAAGGGTTTCCGCCGGAGACGATTTGGGATTTGACCTTGTGGTTCGTGGTCTCAGGGGTCGGTGGCGGACGGTTGTTCTATTTGATTCAGCACGGGGACCGAGTCTTCGCCGAGTGCGTGTCGGCGGCAGACTATTTGAAGGCGGCCATCAATCTGCCGGACGGCGGCTTGGTGTTGTTCGGCGGTCTGTTGGGCGGCGCGATCGCGTATTGGTGGTTCTGCCGAACTCGAAAACTGCCCGCTTGGAACCTAGGCGACATCCTCGTGCCGTCGATTTTTTTGGGGATCGCGTGCGGCCGGGTCGGCTGCTTTTTGTACGGCTGCTGTTTCGGCGATCGCTGTGAGCTGCCGTGGGCCGTGAGCTTTCCTGATCCTCGCTGGTACAACAATTTCAAGGGAAGCGTGCCGTGGATTGCGCAGTTGGAACGCGGCTTTCTCCCGGCCGACGCAGCGAGCAGTTTACCGATTCACCCGACGCAGCTTTACAGCGTCCTGGATGGGTTATTGCTCTGCTGGCTGACGTGGGCCTATTACCCGCTGCGAGCTCGCGACGGTTCGGTCGTGACGCTCGCGTTGCTGACGTATCCGATCACTCGCTTTTTGATCGAACGGCTGCGCGGCGACGAGATGGGTCAATTTGGCACGTCACTGACGATTGCTCAATGGATCAGTTTGTTGATGTTGGCGGGCGGAATTGGTTTGGCGACGATTCGGCCGCCGACGGCGAGTGCTGCGTGCCGAGTGCCCGGTCACCCGCGGCGAGTCCCGGCGGGTTGATCGGCGAGCGGTCGAATGTCATCCTGCCGTTTGTCGTGGGTGATCATCTCGTTCCCACGCTCCGCGTGGGAACGAGAGTGCGTGGGGTCGCTTGTTTGAGGACTAATTCACCACCTTGGATGAACTGCCGGCTCAACGCAGTGACACGGAATTGATCGCCGCCGCGCTGGCGGGCGACACGGCCGCGTTTGGCGAGCTGGTTTCGCGCTACCAGAACCGGCTGTATCACTCGCTGGTCCACATGCTGGGATCGGCGGAAGACGCCAAAGATGTTGCTCAAGATGCGTTCGTGCTGGCCTTTCAAAAGCTCGGCACGTTTCGCGGCGATTCGCAGTTCTATTCGTGGCTGTTCCGCATTGCGATGAACGCGGCGGTGAACTTTCGGCGGCGCGTCCGCTCACTGGGAGCCTCGATCGACGCGGCCAAAGAACGGATCGGCACCGAACCCGCCGATCTCCGCCGAGACGCGAGTCCAGAGCAACCACTGGAGCAAGCGGAACGCCAACGGATCGTCCGCACGGCGCTCGCTCAGTTATCCGATGAATTCCGCATGCCGCTCGTGTTGTGCGAAATGGAAGGACTGAAGTACGAAGAAATCGCCGAACTGCTCAAGTGCCCGATCGGTACGGTCCGTAGCCGCATCCATCGAGCGCGGTTAGAACTTCGTGAAAAGCTGCAACGAATGCTGAAGCACGAAGAGGAATTTTCCGAGTCCGAGCCATGACCTGCGGCGGTGTCGATTTTTTGACGCCGATTCGCTGCAATACTGGCTCGTCTGTTCTGGACGATGTGTCGGAACAGGCTGATCAGCCGCGATCGTTCGCGGCGATTCGCTGAGGCCAAGGAGGAGTCATGACTGCCGCCGTCACGTCCGTTGAGCAAGTGCTGGTTGTTCCGACGTTGCTGTTTCACGAGGTGGGTTACTTTCAGGGCTTCTGCCCGAACCCGGAGCGGTGTCTCAAGACACTGCTCGATCCGGCGTACACCAGTTATCGTCCGCGCGACGTGATGGAAAAAGATCCCAGCTTCAAGCAGTTGATTCCGTACTGCATCTTTCGCTGCGACGGTCGAGTCTTTCACTATACGCGCGGCAAGGGGCAAGGTGAAAGCCGGCTGCACAGCAAGCGGTCGATCGGCATCGGCGGACACATCTCGTCGATCGACGAGAACGCCAACAGCTCGTCGTACCTGGAAGGCATGCGCCGCGAGATCGAGGAGGAGCTCGTGATCACGTCGACTTATCGCCAGTCGTGTGTCGGGCTGATCAACGACGACTTGACCGAAGTTGGCAAAGTTCACCTGGGCATCGTGCATGTTTTTGAGCTCGACGCGCCCAAAGTTCTGCCACGCGAACAGTCGATGATGCAGACAGGCTTTGCCTCGTCGGCAGAGTTGATGCGCGACCGTGAACAGTTTGAAACGTGGTCACAGATTTGCCTGGATCACCTGTTTGCCGCCGTTTGACGTCGGACATCGCACGCGAAGCCATTCGACAAACGTCAGCGGCAATATTCGCCGAGCCAAAGCGGTCCCGGAGTTGGTGACGCCGTCGAAGGAGTGACGGTACTCACCTGGAAATGAACAACTTCGTCACTGCCGTTTTCCGACAAAGGAGTGTCGTCATGAAGATTTCCGTGCGTGGTGGTTTCTCGGTCGGAGCCGTCGCCATTGTCTTGACGGCTTGGAACTTTCTCACCATTCCCGGGTTGAACGCCGCGGACGACGCGGCCACCAAGAAGCCGGTGGCTTCGGCAAAAGCCGCCCCCGTGGCGACCCAGCCTGGACAGCTCAACGAGGACCAACTCGGTAACTTGCTCAAGGCGATGGGCCTCGAGCCGAAGAGGTTGGAGTCGCGCTACGACTTCCAATTCAAAGCGATCCAAAACAAGGATGAATGGGACTTGTCGATGACCGCCGTGCTCAGCCACGACGGCTCGTCGATCTGGATCATGGCCTGGTTGGATCAGCTTCCGAAGTCCGCGGCCGACGTGCCGCGCACCGCGCTGCTGCGATTGCTCTCCGACAACGATCGCCTCGGCAACGGAAAGTTCTTCGCCTACGTGGCGACCAACCGCCGCTTTGTGATTCAGCGCGTCGTCGCCAACGAAGGCGTGACCACGAAAGTCTTCCGAGCCTGGCTGGATGACTTGGGAGCCAGCGTCGTCGAGACGTTCGATCACTGGTCCGTCGCCTCGTGGAAAGCCACCGAGACCGGGTCCAGCACGACGGCAAAAGCCGCTCCGGTTACCAACAAGTCGGCCGCTCAAGCTGACGACGATCCAGACGCAGCGCCGGTCAAGACGAATCATTCGCCGAGCTTCAAGGGCGCGGGGCAGAATCCCGTCCGCACCGCTCTGCCGGAGAAGACGGGAACACTTCGCCAGTAATTTCCCCGAACAAGTCTCGTGCGTGCGCTCTCAACGTCGTTTTTTTGGTAGTAGGTCATTTTGGGTGGCACGCCCTGAGTCATCGAAGGGTGTGGAATTATCTTTGCGAGTAGCCACGCCCTTAGCAGGGCGTGGCACCCGGAACTTCTTCAAATTGACCCACGACCGTTTTTTCGGAAGAGAAGAATACCCCGCGTTGGCCAAAGGTTGTGTCGTCTACCCGGAGAACTTGCCGGACGTTTTGCAGACGACTCGCGCGCGGTTCGAGCAGGAAGCCAAGATGGCGATGGCCGTAATGCTCTTTGAAATGCGACGCCTCTCGTCCTGGATGGCTGCGGCGTTGGTGGGAATGGATCGTGTCTCGTTCTTGTTGCGACTGAGCGACTTCGGCGTCCCCATGATCGACTTCGATGCCGAAGAACTCGCAAAAGACATCGTCAATGCCTGAATCTGCGATCGTGATCAACACGGGACCGATCATCGCCTTGATTGCCGCATTTGTCGCCGTGGTTTTCAACCCATCCGCCTCGGCGGAGCGATGACGCGCGAATGGTTCGTCGCGGAGCGACCAGGGAATGTGTGGAGACGACGACACGCATCCCTTGGGCGGCCGTTGGCGTGACGATGGTTCCCTCGTCGCTCCGCGACGAGATGGTTTGGCGGGATGGCTCCGCCGAGGCGGATGGGTGGAAACCCACGGCGACCTTCAGCGGTCAGTCTGCGACCAAGGACAAGAACCAGTGAGTCACCCGACGGGCGCGTTGCCGTCAGGGTGCGATGGCTAAGAGAGTCGGCCCAACTGGAGTTTCGTCATCGGGCGCATCAAGACGTCGATCGGAAGCAGCACCGCCTGTTTGGTCATCACAACGTTGATGGGCCGCACGTCAAAGACGCCGACTCCGTGGCCGGCGAAGGCGGCGGAGTCGTAGGCACCGAGACGTTGAATCTTGAGCTTCGCGAAGCCCTGTTCCGCAAACCATTGGTCGATTTCTTCCCATGAGGCGGGACGGCCTTGGATGTCCGGTTGACTGATGACAATGCGGCGTGCCTTGGCGTCGTGAGTGATGCCGACGAAATGCATCGCGTCACCAAAGTAACGGTTCTGCAATTGCAAACGGGCGAGGTATTGTAGTGGCCGGGCCGGAAGCAGTGTCGGTTCTCGGCCGTTCAGATCCACCGCGTAGCCAGCAGCCCAAGGTTTCGTGAACTTCCACCACAGGCGGCCATCCGCGATCTGAGTCAGATCATGCTCGCGCCCGCCTTGTCGCTCCGGCTTCACACGAGCGGGCAGAATCAAGCCTGCTTCTTGGCACCATTGTTCGACGGCTCGCCACTCTGCTCCGTATCGCTCACCCGCAGGAATCGGTCCAACTGCGCGTAGGCATCGGCGGATG
>CAYSHJ010001152.1:0-3910 GCA_964430385.1 uncultured Planctomycetaceae bacterium | reverse complement strand
TCGCTCGTGGCTTGGCAGATGTTGTCGGCGATGGTGGTGGTCGGATTGGAATCGCTGGCGAGCATCGCTTGTTTGAATGCGATGTTCGATCTGGGCTGGCCGTTGTGGGGGCCGGCGCTTTTTGCGGCGGTCGGAGTGGCGAGCATCCAGGCCGCGATGTGGTCGACGGAGAAATCGGCGTGGCTGCCCGTAGCCGTGGGGATTGTCGGAGCGATTGTCGGACTCTGGTTCAAGTCGCGGATGGGGCCATTGTTCGGAATGCCGACTCATCAGTGGGTCGACGTCACACCCGGAGATGTCTTCGCGTTGCTGATGTTCGCGGGACTCTCGTACTACGCGGCCGTCGTGGGGGTTGCTCGGCGTCGCTGTGGTGAGCCGTTGCCGTCGCTGGGCATCATCGCTTGGATCGAGCGAGTGTTTGATCCGCTGCCGGACGTCGGTGCTCCGTTCACGACTTCCGAGCAGGCGCAGTTTTGGTTCGAGTGGAGGAGGAAGGGCCTGGTCATGCCCGCCACCGTCGTGTTTGGGATGGTGATCGGGCTGGGGATCTGGGTTCTTTTCATCCGCGAATTGAAGGACTTGTTCGAGGGCTTCGTCGCCGGTGGTGCGATGTTGACGTTGATGGGTTTCATGGGTTTGGTCCTGGGCATCGTCGGCCCCAATGACCAGACGTTCGAGATGGGGCATTTCCTCGCGACACGTCCGCTGACGAACACCGAGATGTCGCGCACGCTTCTGAAAGTCTTGGCCAAGAGCGTGCTCATCGCATGGACCATCTGGGCCGTGCCGTTTGTGATTCTCACGGCCATTTGTTTCGCGAAGGATGCCATCCCCCCCGTTGAGATTTTGAACGATTTGGGCTGGCGGTATTTCCCGATGTCGTTGCTGGGATGTTGGACGGTCGTGTCGGTTTTGGCGTCAATTTCCATGACGGGACAATCCAAGCTGCTGGCTCAATTGGTCGTCGGCTTGCTCGCACTCTTCATCGGGTTGGGGCTGTTCTCGAAGTTCGCGCTGCCGGTGACGTTTCAGTTGACCTTTGTCCGCGGAGTCGGGGTTGCCGTAGGCGTGGCGATCGCGATGGGAACAGTCTGGGCCTTCGTGTCGGCGCGGCGTCGTGCGCTGATCGGGTCGCCGACCGTCGCCGCCGCGTTCAGCGTGTGGGCGATGCTCAGCGGATTCATCGTGCTCGACGGGGTGCTGCATCCAACGAAGTCGTTGCCCATGTACGTCATCACGATCGGCTTGGTCGCCCTGACCGTGGCTCCCCTGGCGACAGCTCCGCTCGCGCTGGCGTGGAACCGAAATCGGTAACGTGGGGCAGGTTTCCAACCCGCCAACAAATTCAGGGCAGGTTAAAAACCTGCCCCACGGCACGCGCGCGGCTATCGTCCGCCCTTCTTGCGAGCGATGGCATCAACCACCGCTTGGCCCATGTCGGCGGGGCTGCGGGAGACGACGACTCCAGCAGCCTCAAGGGCGGCAATCTTCTCGGCGGCGGTACCACTGCCGCCGGAGATGATCGCTCCGGCGTGGCCCATGCGCTTGCCTGGCGGAGCGGTCTGGCCGGCAATGAACGCGGCGACCGGTTTCTTCACGTGCGACTTGATGAATTCGGCGGCTTTGATCTCCGCGTTGCCGCCGATCTCGCCGATCATCAGGATGGCTTCGGTGTTGGGGTCGGCTTCGAAGAGCGTCAGGCAGTCGATGAAGTTGGTGCCGATGATCGGGTCGCCACCGATGCCCACGGCCGTCGATTGACCCAGGCCAACGTTGCCCAATTGCCAGGCGGCTTCGTACGTCAGCGTGCCGCTCTTGCTGACGAGTCCGACCGAACCGGTCGAGTGAATGTAGCCGGGCATGATGCCGATCTTGGCGATGCCCGGAGTGATGATGCCGGGACAATTCGGGCCGATCAGGCGGCTTCTCGTTTGCGCGAGCAGCTTCGACGTGCGGACCATGTCGAGCACCGGCACGCCTTCGGTGATCGCCACGATCAAGTTGATGCCGGCGGCGGCGGCTTCCAGGATCGCGTCGCCACAGCCGGCCGGTGGCACGAAGACCAGCGAACAATTCGCTCCCGTCTTGCTCACGGCCTCTGCGACGGAATTAAACACCGGAAAGCCGTCGATCTCGGTGCCTCCCTTGCCCGGTGTGACGCCGCCGACCATCGGCGTGCCGTAAGCTCGGCATTGCTGCGAGTGAAACAATCCGGCTTTGCCCGTGATGCCTTGGCAAATCACACGCGTGTGTTTGTCGACGAGGATGGACATGGCGATGCTTTTGACAGTTGTTCGTGGTCAGTCGTTTGAGTGCGAGTGTTTCAGAATTCCACAAAGTCGTGAGCTAAATGCGTGAGATCGAGTTTCTCATTGGGAAGGTCCAGCTTGATTCCCCACTGCTGCATCGCGATCGCTCCGAAGAGCATGTCGATCGGCTTGCCATCTTCGTCGTTGCCGATTTCATCCGTCACGTTGGCGTGAAACTCGACCGGGTGTCCTTCGACGCGAGCTTGAACCAAACACGCGGCGTCGATGTTATGCGCCCTGCCACCGAGCGCGAAGGAGCGCGGCTCTTTCAAAGGCACCACCACAAGTCCATCCGTGACATTTCTCCTGATGTACGAATTCCGCGCGCCACTGTCGAACAGCGTCCAACAGTCGCGTTCTTCGATTCTCACATTTTCTCGGATTCGTCCCATGATTCACCTCCGAAGATTCGCCTTGCGTAGCGATGCGGCAACGTAGATGATCTCAAGCCTTGAGGGTTGCGACAACCCTTTGAGCTGCGTCGGTCAGGTCGGTCGCGGCGATGATCTTACGTCCGCTTTCGGCGAGCATCTTTCTGGCGATGTCGACGTTCGTGCCTTCGAGTCTCACGACGAGCGGTACAGCGAAGCCGACGGTGTCATACGCTGTGAGCAACGCGGTCACGATCGTGTCGCACTTCATGATGCCGCCGAAGATGTTCACCAACACGGCGCGAACATTCTTGTCCGCGAGGATGATGCGGAATGCTTCCGTCACTTGTTCGACGTTGGCTCCGCCGCCGACGTCCAGGAAGTTGGCCGGTTCGCCGCCGTGCAGCTTGATCAGGTCCATCGTGCTCATCGCCAGGCCGGCTCCATTGACCAGACAGCCGATATTGCCATCCAGCTTCACGTAGCTCAGGCCCGCTTGGCCGGCACGGACTTCGAACTCGTTCTCTTCGCTCAGATCGCGCAGGTCACCGAAGTCCTTGTGACGGAACATGGCGTTGTCGTCGAAGGCGACTTTGCCATCGAGCGCGACTAGTTCACCTTCCTTCGTGACAACGAGCGGATTGATCTCGGCCAAGCTGCAGTCGTTGTCGATCACGAACCGGCAGAACTTCGGCAGGAAGCTTTGAGCGGCCGTGACCGCTGTGCCAGACAGACCCAAACGGTACGCGAGGTTCCGCGCCTGATACGGCTGCAGTCCATAACCGGTGTTGAATGGCTCCTTGAGGATTTTCTCCGGCGAGTGCTTGGCGACCTCTTCGATCTCCATGCCACCTTCCGTGGACATGATGAGCACCGGCGAACCAGCCTCACGATCGACGACGCAGCCGAGATACAGCTCGCGAGCGATGTTCAATCCCTGCTCGACGAGCAGCGTGTTAACGCGCTTGCCTTCCGCGCCGGTTTGGATCGTGACCAGTGTGTGGCCGAGCATCCGCCGAGCGTTCTGCTCCGCTTCCTCTGCCGACCGGACGAGCACGACGCCACGCTGATCGGGATACTCTTTGAAGCGTCCTTTGCCGCGCCCGCCAGCGTGAATTTGCGACTTCATTACCGCCAGCGGCCCGCCCAACTGCTTAAACGCCGCCGCCGCCTCTTCCGCCGTGCGAGCCACCACGTTTTTCGGCACCGGCACGCCCGACTTGGCCAATA
>CAYSHJ010001151.1:0-2188 GCA_964430385.1 uncultured Planctomycetaceae bacterium | reverse complement strand
CGGGCTGCTGATTTGAAGATTGCTCAGATTCTTCAGGGGCAGTAGTTCGCGCAGACCGTCCGATGAGACCTTCCCGAGAGTGAGATTTCGGAGATCGGAAAGTTGGGCGATCAGTTGTAGATCGGCTGTCTCCACATCAACAGTGTGGGCGTCTACACCCTCGGCGAACACTACGTCCCCCCGCGGAAACGGATCGTCGCCGCGAGTCCAGGTTCTAGCGCCGGTATTGGTCGTCACCGCGATGTTGATCCCGCGAGCCATCAGTTGGCGGATCGTGCTGCGATAGGTGGGGCCGTACAGCGGCGGGGCCTGCTCCAGCTTCGATACCACAATCTGGCAACCGGCGAGCGCCTTCTGCAAGTCCGTTGTTCCGGCCTGCGTGACGCGAGTTTCGCTTAAGAGAACCATTGCCAACGTTGGACAGCGAGCGAGTTCGACAAGCCAGGCATCGTCCAACTGCGGATCGCCTAGATAAAGTTCTTGCAGATGCGGCAGGCGGGAGACCGCCCTCAATCCCGAGACACCGGACTTCGTGCCACTCAAGTCGAGCAACTGCAACTTCGGAGGCGGTGCGGCGGCCATGCGGACGAGCCCTTGGTCGCTAATCAGTGTGCAACCGTAAAGCTGGACGCTCTGAAGCTGCGGGAGTTGTCCCAGGCGTGCGACAAATTCGTCCGTCACCGCGACAAGGACGAACTGAATGGTTCGGAGTTGTGGAATGTGGAGCGTCTCAGAAAGTGTGGCGTCCGTCGTCGATCCGCCAAGCACAAGCAAGCTCTGCAAACGCCGGCAGCCTGCCAAAGTGCGAATCGCCCCACCGCTGAGCGTCGTCTCCCGAAATTCGACAGTCGTCAGTTCGCGAAGTCTGGTCAGCCGCTGCGCGTCGGCCTCGCTGAAATTCGGGAGATTGAGAATCCTTACATGATTAACCGCGAACGGCTGCCGTGGCAGATCGGTCAATTTCGTGATCCAACCTGCCTGGCCAACCAGGGCGACGTCGCCGCCGTTTCTGATGATCCACTCCGCGACGGTACGTTCGGAATCGTTGGTGTCCGTTGCGACGAGAGAACCGTCCGCCGGCTGAGCAGACGGCACTCCGCGCCGCTGCGTCGGCGCGGCGGTGCTCGGAAACTCGCGATGGCCGAGCAGTGTGTTGCCGCTCATCGCTCGCACGCGGCGGCCGACGAGTTCGAGCTTCACGATGACCGTCTCCCTTTTCTTCAGCGAGATCGCGTCCGTGTCGAATTCCAGGTCACCGCGTTTGACGTGCAGCGTGTGCTCGCCGGGCCGGAGACGGATGTCTTCTTGGCCCTCGTCCTTCACGACGATGTCCGTGCCTTGGATGGCCACCTCGATTTGCGGATCGGTGATCTCGATTCGCAGCGTGCCGCGATTTGTTTGCACGAAGATGACGACGGCCGCGACCATGAGGAGCACAGAGGCGAGGCCGATGGCAACGGCGGTCACGATGCGGCGCGTAGGTTGGGACTCCGTCCCGACCTGTCGATCAGGGTCGGGACGGAGTCCCAACCTACTCGTGTGCGGATCGGTCTTGGCCTCGCCGAAGGACGAACTCATCGTCTCACCGTCTCCCGACAACGAGACCACCGCGATTCCTTTCGCGCCGGACGGAGTCGCACTCGTCGCGGCCATGCTCTCTTCACCGCTGATCTGTCTCAAGAACTGTTGCAGCTCATTCCCGCTGCTCGCGCTGAGGCCGCTGGTCGCGGGGTCCGCCGTCTTCTCGTACTCGCTCGTTCGCGAGCCGCCTGCGAGGCAACGTTCCAGCTCGGCGATCACCTGAGTCATCGTCTGCGGCCGATCCTCCGGCCGCTTGGCGACCATGCGCCGGAAGACAGCGTCGATCACAACGAGAGTCTCGGCGAGCGGGAGGCGTCAGCCCCCTGATGCGTTCGGCGCATGCGGCGCGTCGAAACCGCTCAACGTATCAGGGGGCTGACGCCCCCCGCTCGCCAGGTCATTGATGAGCGACGGAATCGGCGATTCGCGATGCGCCAGCAGCTTCTTCATCATCGTGTCGCCGTCATACACAACCCTGCCGGTCAGCAAGTAGTACAACGAACAACCCAGCGAATAGATGTCGCTCCGCGCATCCGCGTGCTTGGTGTCCAGCGCCTGTTCGGGGGACATGTAATCCACCGTCCCCATGATCGTCCCGGTGCTCGTC
>CAYSHJ010001150.1:0-1678 GCA_964430385.1 uncultured Planctomycetaceae bacterium | reverse complement strand
CGTGGCCAGGAATCCGACTGCGGAGTTTCCCAGCTTTGAGGCCGAAACCTCGGTCAGCCCGATCGACTCCTGTCCTGAGAGTCCCACGGTGGGCGAGATGGAGAACACCGCCCCGCCCCCGGTGACCTGGAAGCTGGAGGTTCCCCCCGTCGTGCCGCCAAACGATTCCGTCATCGTGATGTCAAGTGATAACCCAGAGGTGCGCACCGAAGCGTCCAGCCCTCTAACCACCGCGTTGGCGCCATTGACGGTCACAATCCCGTTGGTCCCGTATTCCGTCGTAGACACCGGCTGAGACACGAAGGCGGTCGTCGCGTTCTGGAGCACGGACACCGACACCATCGCATCTGACCCATACCCGGTGCTTTGCAGAATCAGCGACGCAGCGCCCCCGGCAGCCGCCGAAGCTGTGGCTGAAACCCCGGTCAACTCCTTCGACATATTGATGGTATCCGCTATCCCGGCCGCTGTTGCACCGGATGCTAAGTTGAGCGTTTCGGTTCCAAACGACCCCCGAATTTGAATCGTGGTCGCGCCGTTCAAGGTGCCGTTGAGGGCACCCAAACCATCGGTGCCCGCCAGTACGGCACTGACCAGGGCAACGTCCGATTTCTGTACAACGTTGATGTTGACATCGCGGAACGAACCGGTGGAAATCTTCGCGGAATTCACCTGCACGCTGGCCAGGTGATTGAGCGCCGTGCCGGTGGACGCATCGACGTTAATGCCCGAAGTCGTGAAATCCATTGCGCCGTTGAGCAACTTCTTATTGCCAAACGCCGTGGCTTCGGCCAGGCGGTCAATGGATTTCAATATCTCGTCGATTTGAAGCTGATTGGCCGCCGTTTCTTCTGGCGTGAGTCCTGATTCGTTGGCGCTCTGATCGACGAGGTTCTCAAGCTCCAACAAGAGCGAGCTGACTTCCTGCAGGCCACCTTCCGCGACGGCCACGATCGTGTCGGCGCGGTTGGCGTTGTCGATGGCGCTGGAGATTGCACGGATACCTGAGCGCAGCGTCTCCGATGCGATGAGACCGGCTGGATCGTCCTTGCCCGAATTGATGCGCAGCCCGGTGCTCAGGCGCAGAAGGGCTTCGTTGAGCGATCGGTTGTTGATCCCGATGGCGCGACGGGCAATCAAGGACGTTACGTTTGTATTAATCCGGCTCATCTGTTTCGTGCCTCCAAAGCTCCGTGATCACCATCGCCAATTCGCCGGGACGGTCAGGTCCTGGCATTGCGGCGGGTTACGGAACCGTGCGACGTTTCGTCGCGGGCTCGTGCGGTAAGGTCGGCTGCATCGTTGCGGAAATGCCGGGACGCTCCCGGTCAGATTTTCCTGGGCAAATACACCCAGCCGACTACCGATCCTTGTGACCATCGTCCGACAAGTGAACTGCCTTTAGAACTTTTGGACGACCTTTCAACACTACTGCTATCTCTGCGTGACCTCTCGCCCGATAATCGGGCACAAGCGCTCTGCCTCGTTGCCTTCTTGCCTCGTTGCCTACGCCCCCACCGCCATCAGCTTCTCTTCCATCGTTTTGGCCACGCTGGCGTACGTGCTCCCCTTCATAACGTTGATTTGCAGGGCGTCCGCCATCTCGCGGATGTCTTCTTCGATCGAAGGAAGCAGGCGAAGCAAATCGGCTTCATCCATCCCAGTGAATTCGAGTGCA
>CAYSHJ010001149.1:0-6841 GCA_964430385.1 uncultured Planctomycetaceae bacterium | reverse complement strand
CCCGAATTCCTGCCGCCGCCGCAGACCGAGGACTACCAAAAGTTTTCGACCGAGATGCAGGCTCGACTGAAGAAGCTGACCGACTTCGTCGAGGAGAGGCACCACAACTTAGTGACGTCGGCGCGAACGCGCGCGGCGGAGTATTTGCTGGCCGCGCAAGCTCAGATGGAAAAGCCGCCGACCGACGATTTCATGCTGCTGGCCGACACCAACGACATCAACCCGACGATGACACTCCGTTGGCAAGTCACGCTCGAGGCCGCTCGCAAGAAGCCGCATCCGGTCTGGATGGCTTGGACCGCGTTCGCGGCGTTGCCAACGGGCCAGTTTTCGGAGAAGGTTGGCGAAGTCGTCGAACGACTGAAAGAAGCCGCGCGCGATCCGTCCGGCCCCCTCTCCCCGCTGGTCGTTTCCGCCGTTTGCGAGCCACCGCCACAATCGCCGGCCGACGTCGCGCAGCGATACGGGGAATTGCTCAAGCGGATCGACGCGAAATGGCAAGAAGCGTTGAAGCAGGCGAAGGAATTACAGCAGCCGCTGCCGACGGGACTCGGCGATTCCGATGAGGAAGAAATTCGTCGCGTGCTGTACGGCCCGGATGCTCCGCCGGATGTACCGCTGGCGATGGGCTGGGGATTTCTGTCGCTGTTCCCTGACCGGCCGACGCAGGGCGAATATCAAAAGCTCATCAAGGAAGTCGAACAGTGGAGCATGACAGCCGCCGGTGCTCCGCCGCGCGCGATGGCGTTGGTCGACGCCGCGACGCCGTTCGATCCGCGAGTTTTCTTGCGTGGCAATCCGAATCGGCTGGGACCATTCGTGCCGCGACAAGCGGTCGAAATCGCATCGTCCGAACGTCGGCCGTTCGCTCGCGGCAGCGGACGGCTCGAACTCGCGCAGTCAATCGTGGACCCGCGCAATCCGCTCACAGCCCGAGTGTTCGTCAATCGAGTCTGGCTGCATCATTTTGGTGCCGGCTTGGTACGAACTCCCAGCGACTTCGGCCTTCGCAGCGAACCGCCGTCACATCCCCAATTGCTCGACGATTTGGCCGCGAGGTTTGTTCGCTCGGGTTGGTCTGTGAAAACGTTGCACCGCGAGATTCTGTTGTCGACCGTGTACCAGCAAGCGAGTCGAGAGTTGAGAGTCCAGAGTCCAGAGCTAGGAGTGCCGGCGCTTCATACCTCTGGACTCTCGACTCTGGACTCTCGACTTTCCACCGATCCCGACAATCGCCTGCTGTGGCGGATGAATCGTCGACGGCTCGACTGGGAGTCACTGCGGGACGCCTTGCTGGCGTCGTCGGGAGAACTGAATCGACAAGTCGGTGGCGAATCGATCAATGTACTCGACGGCTTTGTACCGCGACGAACGATGTACGGATTCCTCGACCGACTGGATGTTCCGAACCTGCTGACGACTTTTGATTTCCCGTCGCCGGCCGCGACGAACCCGCAACGCGACTCCACGACGGTGGCTCCGCAAGCGCTTTTTCTGATGAACGGCGATCTGACGTTTGAAGTCGCGTCGCGGCTGCTGCGCCGAGCGGAGTTGACATCTCCGCCCGATGTCGAGGCGCGCGTGAGGCAGCTTTTCCTGATCTGTTTTCAGCGGCCACCAACGGCTGACGAGATGAAGTCCGTGAATGAATTCTTGGATGAATCGCCAACAGCCGAACGCTGGACGGCGCTGGCTCAATCGCTGTTGTTGGCAAATGAAATTGCGTTCGTCGATTGAAGTGAGATTTTGTGAATTCCAATTTGAGATTTGAGAATTGTTTCCCGCCCGGGGCCGAGGTCTTGCGATGTTCCAAGATTCCTTGAGTTCAACCTGTTCAACCCCGCCTCTCTCGCGACGTGACTTGCTTCGGCGCTCCGGGAGCGGGTTAGGGATGCTTGGACTCGCGAGTCTGATGGTCGAGCAGGACGATGCCAACTCGAGAAACGCTTTCGCTGTGAACGATGTTTCGTCGAAAGAAGGCGTTGTTCCGTTGGCGCCGAAGCGATCGCACTTCGGGGCGAAGGCCAAGCATGTCGTGCATCTGTTCATGAACGGCGGGCCGTCGCATGTGGACACATTTGACCGCAAGCCGATGCTCGACGAGTGGCACGGAAGACAACTTCCCGTGGGAAATCTGCGAACGGAACGGAAAACCGGGCATGCCATGCGTTCACCGTTCGAGTTTCGACGCTACGGCAAGTCGGGCATCGAGGTCAGCGATTTGTTCTGGCAGACGGCCATGCACATCGACGACATTGCCGTCATTCGCTCGATGCAGGCCGAGGTGCCGAATCACGAGCCGTCGCTGATGCTGATGAATTGCGGCGACGGCCGGCTGCCGCGACCGAGTTTCGGCTCGTGGGTCACGTACGGCTTGGGTTCCGAGAATCAGAACCTGCCGGGCTTCATTGTCATGTGTCCCGGCGGATATCCGATCGTCTCGACGCAGAACTGGCGATCGGCCTTTCTGCCGGGCGCCTTTCAAGGAACGTACCTCGACACGCAGCACACGCAGGTCGACAAGCTGCTCGCCAATATTCGCAATTCGCGACTGTCGCTCGATGAGCAGCGGCGGCAGTTAGACTTCGTGCGGAAGCTCAACGACGAACATTTGCGGAAACGTCCGGAAGATGCGGCGCTCGAGGCTCGCATTCAGTCGTTCGAACTCGCGTTTCGCATGCAGACCGAAGCGGCGGACGTGTTCGACATCTCGCAGGAACCGGAAGCGATTCGTCGGACATACGGCGAGGGGACTCATGGCCGGCAACTGCTGATCGCTCGACGGTTGATCGAGCGCGGCGTTCGTTTTGTGCAGATTTGGAGCGGTGCCGGACAGCCGTGGGACAATCACGACAACTTGGAAGCTCAGCACAAAAAACTCGCCAACGATTGGGACGGGCCGATCGCGGCGTTCCTGACGGACCTCAAGCAGCGCGGTCTGTTCGACGAAACGCTCATTCAATGGGGCGGCGAATTCGGCCGCACGCCGGTCGCCGAGTTCCCGGCCCTGAACGGTCGCGATCACAACCATTACGGCTTTACCTGTTGGTTGGCCGGCGGCGGCGTGAAGGGCGGCCAAACGTACGGAGCGACCGATGAATTCGGTTTCCAGGCAGTCGAAAAGCCGGTGCTCGTGCATGACCTGCACGCCACGATGCTGCACCTGTTGGGCTTCGACCACGAGCGACTGACGTACCGGTACGCGGGCCGAGATTTCAGGCTGACCGACGTGCATGGCCGGGTGATCGACGAGTTGCTTGTTTAGCCGTAAGGGTCAGGTATTCAATTCTGAAATTCAAGAAGAGGGCCGTGGACGAGTATCGGGCCGTGCCAGCCCGATTCTGTCCTGACTGCGGATGGGACGCCATGTCGGACTCTGGATTGACACCAGGAGCGATGCGAGCACTCGAAGCCGCCAGCGGGACCGCGTGGGCCGCCGGAGCGGTCGAGGTCGAGCCAACGCACTTGCTCTGGGCGCTGACGCTGGACGAAACGCGAGCGTCCGACCTGTTGCGGCGAAGCGGAATTGATGCCGACAAGTTGGCGATGGCGTTTCCGCAACCAGCCAGACTCGCGGCGACTTTGGAACCACTCGTTCCAATACCGCTGAGTCCGGCGCTGTCGGATGTATTGATCGAAGCTCGCACGTTGGTCGCACGGATGGGCGTAGAGCCGTATGTCGGCACCGAGCATTTGTTGTCGGCGCTGGCGATGGTTGACGGAGCGATCGGCCACTTCTTCGATCAATTCGGGATCGGCCCGAAACGACTCGCTCAGCAAGTGGCGGAAGACGCCGGCATCCCGACCGAGCCGTTGCCGGTGGAGTTCAAAATTCACTGGCGGGCGCCGACGGAGACCGATCACACCGGCACGCTGCGAGTGCTCGACGCCGCCGCTAATCGTGCTCGAGAAGGTCTGCGCGTCGTCGAAGACTTCGTCCGGTTCTCGCTCGACGATGCGCATCTATCGCGGCTGCTGAAAGAATTGCGGCACGAACTCACCGAACGATTGCAGACGCTCGACCGGCTGGGCCTGGCGACGTCGAGAGACACTCCTGGCGATGTCGGCACTCGCATCAAAACGCCTCGCGAACAAATACGACGGCTGCCTCAAGACGTCGTGCAAGCGAATTGCCGTCGTGTCGAAGAGGCGCTCCGCACACTCGAAGAATTCTCCAAACTCGTCACGTCACGGCTGGCCGATCCGCAGTTGCCGGGGCATCTGGAGCAACTCCGCTATCGGCTTTACACCATCGAGAAAGCGTTGGCTGCGACGCTAGCTTCGCGTGATCGGCTCGCCAATCGTGATCTGTACTTGTTGGTCACCGATTCGCTGTGCCATCACGGCATCGGGCCGGCCGTGCGAGAGGCTCTGGCTGCGGGAGTCAGCCTCGTGCAACTCCGCGAAAAGGATGCCAGCGACCGACGGATCATCGAACTCGGCGCGCGTGTGCGTGAATGGACTCGCCAGGCCAGTGCGCTCTTCATCATGAATGATCGAGCCGATTTTGCCGTGTTGACCGATGCCGACGGAATCCACGTCGGCCAAAACGAGATCTCCGTGCGCGAAGCCCGCCGCATCGTTGGCCCGCAACGCTTGATCGGCGTCTCGACCCACACGATCGAGCAAGCGCGGCAAGCAGTACTCGACGGAGCCGACTACCTCGGCGTCGGCCCGGTCTTCACGTCCGGCACAAAATCGTTCGAGCAACTCGCCGGTTTGGAGTTTGTTCGCCAAGTCGCCGCCGAGATCACGCTCCCCTGGTTCGCGATTGGCGGCATTTCGCTCGACAACATCGACAGCGTGAAGTCCGCTGGCGCAACGCGAGTGGCGGTTAGCGGTGCGATCTGCGGCTCCGAGACGCCGGGATGGACGGCAGAGGCAATTCTTGGTCGATTGAGGGGTGGAATTGGGTGACAGGAAGATGCGCGACAGAACGATGACCGCAGTCGCAAGGCATTTTTTCTGTCCCACATTTTCCGGTTACCGATGCCATTCTTGGCTAACTCAAACAACGAAACCCCACCGGGCTTGTCCCGGTGGCTCGTGGGATTTTGCACGACTCGGCGTCACGCGAAACAAACGGCTCAGTCGTGCAGAATCCCGTAAACCACTGGGGCAAGCCCAGTGGGGTCACGTGACTGAGGGCTAATTCACCGGCGAGCCAATGCGGAGGTTTCTCAGCTTCACCAGCGTGCTGTGATTTTGCAGGCCCAGAAAACCCTTCAGTTCGCGGAGCTTGATCTTGCTTTCGTGCGACTCGGCGGTGACGTCGGTAACGGTGACTCCGTTGTGGCGCGTCGTCACGTGATGTCCATCGCAGGTGATTTCGAGCGTGTTCCACTGGCCGAGCGGATGGGAGTTGCGCGGGTTGGCACCGGCGATGTCGTAGACCGACGCCGAGTATTGATAGTCCTTCAGATTCGCGTGCTGCGGCGCGGTGTCGTCCAGGATTTGGACCTCGAAGCCGGCGGGCGGTTGCGTGTCGTTTTCGCGATGATGGTTGCCATCCTTGGGAACTCGGACATACACGCCGCTATTGCCGCCAGCGGACAGCAGGTAATCGAGTCGCAATGAATAATTGTCGTACTCACCATCGCTGCGTAGCCACGGTCCCTGCTTGCCGGTACAGATCAGCAATCCGTCTTCGACTTTCCAACAAGCATCGGCGTCTTGGTCCGCGCCCTCCCAGCCGGTGAGGTCTTTGCCGTTAAAGAGACTGGCAAATCCCAACTCGGTGATCGCGATGTTGCGCACTAAGAACTGTCCGCCTAGCGGCACTTCGACTTGAATGCCAACATACCCCGTCGCGTCTTTCAGTCCGCCGACCGAGTAAGCTGGCTGGCCGTTGATGACCATTGTGACCTTGTCGCCGACGGCCGTAATGTCGAACGAGTTCCACTCGCCCGCTTTGATCAAGCCTTTACTTTCGGCTCCCGGCAAGCTGCCGATGTTACCTTCTTTGCCTTGCAGCATGTTGGCTTGATAGCCGCGCTTTGGAAACGGAGCACCTCCCGCTTGTGTGCGGATGTAAACTCCGGCGTCGTATTTCTCCGTCTTCAATGCCTTCCATTCGAGATGCAGTTTGAAGTCGGCATACACGTGATCCGACCGCAGCCAGCCGTTGCCATCCTTGAGCAATAGCATGCCGTCCTGCACCTCAACCTTCGCATCGTTTTCGACCGTCCAGCCATCGAGCGTCTTCCCGTCGAACAGCGAGTAACTGAAGCTTGGCACGGCGACCGCGTCTTTTTTCGCGGCCGGCTCATCGGCATGGAGCGGCCGGGCACTTAACAACGCAGTCACGCAGGCAATCACCACGAAACTCAAACAAAACGCAGTGACACAAGCCCATCGTCGCATGCTGAGTCTCCGAAGGAAGGTGAACTCTCAACCGACCGAATCCGACGTCGCGGATTCTAAGGCTTGCTGGCGTGGTCCGGGAGGCATCTTTGACAAGACTTAGCGACTGGCACACTCATTTCGAGACATCGAGGCACACCAAGTTCGTTTCGCTGCGCAGATAGACTCGCCCGCGTGATACGACCGGAGCTGCCCAGCTTGGATAACGAATGCCGGCATATGACGCGCGGCCGAACTCTTCAAACATCTCCGAGTTCACCTTGATCAGCGCCAGCGTGCCTCGTTCCCCTAGCACCAGAAAACGATCGCCGAGCTGAATCTTTGAGCCACGCCCAAAGAATGGAAATGGGATCACTTTGCCGGTCGCCGTGTCCTTGATTTCGCCGGTCATGGGACTCTGACTGAACTTCGAGACGTCTCCTTCGTAGCCGGTCGTCTCCCATTGCACGCGGCCGCTCTTCACGTCCAGGCACCGCAA
>CAYSHJ010001148.1:0-3017 GCA_964430385.1 uncultured Planctomycetaceae bacterium | reverse complement strand
GATTCTTGATTCTCGATTGAACCGCATGCTGCATGTCGCAATCGAAAATCAAGAATCGAAAATCGAAAATCAACAAGTGTCAATTTGGAGCGGCTGTGCTTGGCAGTGACGCTTGCGAAGACTTTTCGCAAGCTCGCCCGTCGGTTGTCCGACAAAACGATGAGCCGCTTGTGCGCGGCTGCCCAGGGAGGGGCGATCATGGGAACTCATTACCACGCGAGACGACTCGCTGCGGCTGGACTCGCGCTTGGAATGGCGATTCTTGCCGATCCGCACGGCGTGCGAGCCGATTGGCCGAAGCTGTGGCGCAATTCAAAGCCAAAGGCCACGGTCGCCGCTTCGGAGCCGGTTCGCACGGGCAGCGGAGTTGTCGCACCACCTTCAGCGGTGAGGCACGCCGCCCACGCGACCGCCGCGCCGACAGCGGCGATCACACCGGCGACAGCCTCGGCACAGAAGTCGGCTGGGCTCTACGAAGTAGACGTTGCAATTCCAGGCAAGCCGCGAGGGGCGGAGACCGTCGATCCGTGCGAGGATCCGGATGATGCAGCCACTCCCGGCATGACGCTCGACGCTTTGGTGGCGCTCGGTCTGGAGCAGAATCCGCGAATTGCCAAGGTGTCGTTTGCCGTCGAAGCCGCGCGCGGACGGGCCTATCAAGCCGGGCTGTTTCCCAATCCGTTGGTCGCGCTCACATGGGATGAAGTCAAGGACCGCACCGGCCCATCGGGAGTCAACACGCTGCCGCTCGTCACTCAAGAGATCGTCATGGGCCGCAAACTCAAACTGAGCCGTGCCGCCGCTGAACGCGAGGTCGAACAAGCGAGTTGGGGTGTCATGGCCGAGCGTTACGCGATGCTGTCCGAAATCCGCGCGGCCTATTTCGATGCGCTCGCGTTGCAAGAGCGATTCCGTTTGCTGTGCGAAATCCGCCGCTACGGCAACGACGTAACCAAGACTGTTCGCAGTCTGCGCGATGATGCCAAGCAACTCGCGGACATCGACGTATTGCCGGTTGAAGCGGAATTGCTCCGTTACGAGGCCGATGTCGAGTCCACTCGGGCGGAGAAAGCGGCGACCTACAAGCGGCTGGCGGCGGTACTCGGTGTTCACCGGCTGTCGATCACGAAGGTTGCCGGCCGGTTCGACGATTATTCATTTCCCGACTACACCACGGAGAGCACACCGCTGTATGTGCTCAGCGTGCATCCGGAAATCCAGTCGGCTCAGTGGGGCGTCGAGAGAGCGAAGTTCATCGTCCAACGAGCGAAGGCCGAGCCGATTCCGAACCTCAGCGTCAACGGCGGCTACGTCCGTCAGAACCAGAACCGTTCCGACGACTACACACTAGGCGTGAGCGCGTCGATCCCGCTGTTTAATAGGAACCAAGGCAACATCCGCGCGGCCGAGGCCGAACTCTGCGCCGCGATGCAGGAAGTTGGCCGTGCGGAAAACGACCTGACGGAACGAGTCGCCGCCGCTTTGCGCGAATACGCCGCCGCTCGCAAGCGTGCGGAAAAGTACCAGGCCGTCGTGAGCAAAGCCGAGCAAGCTCAAACCATCGCCACCGAAGATCAACGACGAAATCTGGCGCCGTTGATGGTCCTGGAACTGCAACGCTCGGCGCGACAAGCCCGCTTGGAACGCCTGAAATCCCTCGGCGACGCCTGGAAAGCGGCGGCCATGATTTCCGGCCTCGCCATCGAAGACAATTGGCCGTCCGCGCCCACTCAACCCGCCGACGTACCACCCGCTCCGGCGGCTGTTCCGCAATGATTCTTGGATCGCAGCTTCCGTATCCAGCAACAGCGTGGTATTTTCTGTCGAGAGTGATTTGGGAAACGTATGCGAGTGCTTGACCACAACTTGGTGACTCTGCTGATGATCGCCGTGATGGCGATTCCGGCGGTGTCGTCCCCAGCGTTTCGGCACCGTCATGCGGATGGAGATAAGTCGCATCAGCATGGAGTTGCATCGGCTGAGCGTCACGAACATTCGCACTCGCATGGCCCAAGTCAGTCTCAGTCGCCGCGACATAGTCACGCTGCGGATGCGACGAAGGCAAAACATGCTCACGACGACCGTGCGAGTCATTCGGCCCAACCGCCCGTTGAGCATCTGCATGTGTTCTGGTTTGGTTTCGAGTTTTCGTTACCGCTGTCGGCTCCGGGGCGTTCGGATTCGCCGCAACCGACGGCGAGCACGGAACAATGGGTGCCACTGATTTCAGAAGTCACCCTGCTGGATGCTCCCCAAGATGGATCACGCATTCTGGCGGTGGATCTTCTCATGCCGACAGATCTGGCGCCGCGATTGTCGGCTCGCGCCAACGCTCGCCCGCTGAGACAACCAGCCGTGGCATTGCTGTGTGACACTGCGCGCCGAGAGCGCTCCGGTGTCCTCGTCATCTAATTTTCGATTGACGATTTTTGATTTTCGATTGAATCGCAGGCGACGGCCTTGCCACCGAATCAAAAATCGCATTCTGCCGCTTGCCGCCCAATCGAAAATCAAAAATCAAAAGTCAAAGAGATGTTTCATGAAGACTCGACGATTGTTCCTTGGCGTCATTGGTTTCGCGCTTGTCGCCGGACTGGGGACAGTCGCGTGGTTCTCTCGCGACCAACTGAGTCGCTGGCTGACCGCGCGCGCTCCGGCCGCAACCACTGAGAAACCGGCCACACCGATTACGGACGCGAAAGTGCTCAAGCTGAGTCCGCAGGCTCGCCAGAATTTGGGGTTGGTCGCAAAAGCAGCGAAGCCTCAGACATATTGGCGAACGATCCAAGTGCCCGGCCAGATCATCGACCGACCCGGCCATTCCGACCGAGGCGTGACTTCACCTGCCGTCGGAGCCGTGGTTCAAGTGCATGCCTTTCCCGGCGACACGGTGAAGCCCGGTGACCAGCTTTTCACGCTGCGGCTTTTCAGCGAGTACCTACAAAACACGCAGTCCGAGTTGTTCAAGGCGACTCGCGAAACGGAACTGGTGAAGGAACAGCGGAGTCTTTTGGAAA
>CAYSHJ010001147.1:0-1929 GCA_964430385.1 uncultured Planctomycetaceae bacterium | reverse complement strand
GTCTTGCCAGATGATGCCGCTCCCCTTGTTGGCCATGTAGTTCAAGGCACCACCGTTAGCGACCAGCGGGTTTTGCGAGTCCGTCGGACAACGGAGCATCGGCAACTCCGTCATGCGAACTGGGGTATTAGCCGGGTCAGTGCTGTTCAAATCGAAGTTGATTTTTTTGTACAACGGACCTTGATCGAAGTACGGCAGCAATTGACTCAAGGCTGAATAGCGCTTCGTGTTATTCAGTTGTGCGAACGGGAAGCACTTGGCCACGTCGAGGTAACTATGCAACGCTAAGCCAACCTGCTTGAGATTGTTCTTGCACTGCGACCGGCGAGCTGCCTCGCGAGCTTGCTGCACGGCGGGCAACAACAGAGCGATCAAAATAGCAATGATCGCGATGACAACTAAAAGCTCGATCAGTGTGAAACCACGCCGTGAAGATTGAGAAGAAGACGATTGCGAACGGAAGAAAGTACGAGCCATGACGGTCCCCTGGAGAATTTGGTGAAAAGAGAATTCGGTGAAAAAATGGTGCGAACAGTTGCAGCGTCTCGACGATCACGCCGAGACGCGACCACACACAACACCGAACCAAAACGAGAGCCTGAGCGGCTGATCGCTGACAAAGTCAGGGGGGCCGCAACGAATGCCCAGCGCTGTTCACAAACGCTCAAGAGGGTTCGCAAAGAAATCGGCGCGCCAAAAAAAACCTCGGCGGCACCGCAGCCGGGACGGACTCTCGCTTCGGTCAGCCGTTCTTCCGCGGAGGCCGATCCAAACGCTGGTCGCTCAACCAGCTGAGCCAACAGCCAGACTCCAGCGATGTCTGCCGCGATCGGCTCGCGACATCGCGAATCTGTTCACCTAAACATGCCCATTCCGCCGGTGTATCGGGCAGAGTGCGCGATGGCGGAACGGGAGCTTCGTCTCGGCGAGAGCAACCTGAACCGTTGCATGGGCCAGACGGATTGCCATGCTCCGTTGGATCGCCGGGCCGACCATGCGTTTCGGCCGTCCCGGATGGAAAGCGAGTTGACGTCGGCGCATGATGCAAGAGGTAGTCGCCGCAACTCGCCTCGCAACGTTGTTCCGTCATCAAGCCGCACGCCGCGAACGCCATCAGCGTGATCAGCACGCGAAGGGAACACAGCAGTCGGCCAGACGAATAGGACATGGCGCGGGATAATACGCTTGTGACCTGCGAAATGCGAATAAAATTCTGGAAATTTTTTCCCCCCCACAGCGAGACCGTTTGCCATCCGTCGTCTGAATGATTTGACATTCAACGCAACTTCAGTGGTTGAACCACAACTGCCCGCTTGGGGTTTTCACGCCTTCCAGATGTGGAGTCTTCGCCAAATCCGCCGCCATCACGGCTGCCGCGACAACCAAGATGTCCGCGGCGTCAGTTGGTGGTGGAAGATGGCAGCGCGAATTTGGCTCCGCGGTAGGCGGACAAGTGCGTTGACTTCGACGTCAGCGCTCGTTGGAAATGGACGTTTGCGGCATCGCGTTGACCGGCGAGCAGTTTTCGATGGCCGACGAAGAACTCCGCTTCGCAGGTCTGCGCGTCGCCGGCTTTCGGATCTTGCATGTTGATGGCCTTTCGCAAGTCGGCCTCTGAGAGACGGTCAGCCAGATATCCCAGCAGCGCGTCGCCCCATTCCCGTTTGTTCGCCGGGAGCCCGATCACCGCCGCGAACTTGGTGTCGGCTTGCGGTCTTTGACCAAGCTGCATCATTGCCAGATACCGCCAGGGCAGCACGAATCGCAATTGCGGGTTCAGGTCGGACGCCTTGTCGAATTCGGCGAGCGCTGGCTGCGTTTGCTTGGCGAAGAACAAGGCAAAGCCCAGCTCCGCGTGTCCGATCGCGTTCTTGCTGTCCCACTTCAAGACGTCCGTGTAGTCCTTGATGGCTGCCTCGATATCGCCGC
>CAYSHJ010001146.1:0-6945 GCA_964430385.1 uncultured Planctomycetaceae bacterium | reverse complement strand
GTGAAGTTCACATTGCCCGTTTCGAAGAGCTTGTCAATATCCGCGCCACCAGTGATCGTGTCGTTTCCAAGACCGCCCGTCAGCGAGTCATTACCGGCATTGCCAAACAGACGATCGGCGTCGGCACCGCCATCCAGGCTGTCACCAAAGGCGCTGCCGACCAAACTGTCCACTCCGTTGTTACCGAGCAGAGTGACGGCGATCGGCGAGCTGGTGCCATTGAGCGTGTCATTGCCCAGGCCGCCGTTGAGCGTCACGCTCACCGCGAATGTTGAGTCGATACCGTTCGCCGAGATCGAGTCGTTCGCCGTGCCGCCGTTGATGAGCAGCGATCCGGTCGGATTCGTAAACTCAGTTGTCTCAAACGTGCCCGGGACACTCCGGATCCGCGAGATCCCATCACCGGCGCCTCCGGCATCTTCCAAAACGGCCGTATTGGCCACCGACGGCAAATTGAACACCAAGTTGGTAATCGTACTGCCGGTCATGTCGACCGGTTCGAGACCGTCGTAGGTGATCGTCGCGATATCCAATCCGGTGTTGTAGACAATGTTTCCCGAATGTTCGGGGCCGGTTGTGGTGAACGTGTGTGTGACCGTCGTGAATGTGCCTCCGGTGACCACCAAGGTGTCGTTATCGCCCGCTCCGGCTCCGCCGTGCCAGACGACATTCACGTCGAAGAACCCGCCGGACGCGTAATTCACGGTCAGCGTGTCGACCGCGCTCGTGCCATTCACAGTGATCGTTTGGTTGAGCACACTCGCCAGCGGTCGCGAATCGATCACGACCAGGTCATCCAAGAACTCCACGCTGGTCCCATTCAGTCGCAATTCCAACGCTCCCGCTCCACTGTAAATGACCGGACCGGCCTGCGTGAGCGTCACGTCGTTGCCGCCGGCGCCACCCTGATACGACAGGAGGAACGTCACGCCGTTGATGACCACCGAGGCTCCTTCCACCAAACCGCTAAATATGCCGCTCACGACGTCGACGCCGTCATTCT
Organism: uncultured Planctomycetaceae bacterium; assembly: GCA_964430385.1. GTDB lineage: Bacteria > Planctomycetota > Planctomycetia > Planctomycetales > Planctomycetaceae > CAYSHJ01. The sequence continues at coordinate 5,942 of CAYSHJ010001146.1, read as the reverse complement.
TGATGAGCACGATCTGCTGGCCGGGCACGGACGTGACCGTCCCCGACCGGTTAAATGTGGCACTGCCCAATACAACGGAGCCTGTCACTATCACCTGGTCATGCAGAGTATTGGGAGTCGCGCCGTTGACCTGTGCGGTGAACGCCGCGCCCGCGGCGAACACCAGGTCGCTTGTGGCGAGATCGGCGGTTGTGGTCACCGGCGAACCTGGCGAAAACGTGCTTCCCGATGCCAACGTCACCGATCCGCCAATGGTTCCCGTACCGCCGAGGATCGCGGGGCTGTTGACCGTCACCGCGGAACCAACCGCCGTCGAACCGTTGACCAACAGCGTGCCCGCGTTGACGACCGTCGCGCCCGTGTACGTGTTTCCACCCGTGAGCGTCAAGGTGCCCGTACCGTTCTTTGTCAGGCTCACGGTGCCGCCGCCGTTCTGGATCACGCCGCTGAACGTCGAGGTTCCGTTGTTGTTCCCTTCGGACAGCGACACAGGGCCCGCCACACCACTGGTGACGGTGCCGGTCCCGGCCAAGGCGTCAATGGTTTCACTAAAGCCACCCAGGTCGAAAATGGCCGGGGTGTTGACGGTTAAGTCGGAATTGTCATTGATCAGTTCAGGTCCGCCGAGCACGAACGTGCCGCTGGACAGCTCAATCGTGCCGGTGCCGGCATTCAAGCTAATGATCGTCAACGTGTCGGCTTCACTGAGGAATTGATTGCCGTTGCTGACCCCGTTGGTGTTGGTCGTCAGACTGGTCACGGCCATCGTCAGCGGATTTCCGCTGGCTCCAATCCCCGTGGACCCGGCGGTAACACTGAGTGCAGCCGCCGTGACATCCGTGGAAGTGCTGCCGGAAATCACGCCTCCCGAACCGGTCGTCAGCGTGACGTTGCCACCGCTCGCGTTCAACGAACCGGCCGTGAACACGATGGCATTCGTGGTGCCGGTTGTGATTGTCAGGTTGGTCGCGGCGGGTCGAGTGATCGCGGCGGAAATTGTGACCGTGCCTGCCGAGGCATTTCCGATTGCGATCGTGCCAGCGGTGACGAGATCCAGTTCCGCGTCCGACAACTCCAACGTGTTGGCACTGGTATTTAACACCGAGCCTAGGTTAATCGCATCCGTTCCAACGCTGTTTCGCAGGCTCACGGTTTGACCAGAGGCCGTGATCGCTCCCAGCAAGTCCATCTTGTCCGCGACGACGGTCACGCCGCCTGCAGAGGTTGTGGTCAGCGTGCTGGCGTTAGTGGTAAAGAACAGGTTGTTGGTCTGCACGGTGATCGTGATCGTCCCCGTGGCGCCGATGTCCGTCGCCAGGCCCGTGTCTTGCACGGTGATCCCGCCGGTCTGTGAAGCGAGCGTCAGCGTATCCGAGCTGTTCGTCGCCGTGCCGCCGACGTTCATCGCCGAATCCTCGGTGACCGTGACCGCTCCCGCGCTGCTGAACGACAGGCTGCCGAAGTTCGTGGTATCGCCGGCCTGATCGCCCAACGTGATCGACGTGCCACTGAAACTGGCGTTGTTCGTCACGGTCAGCGACGTGCCTGTGGCATCCACCACCGCCGCGGACGACGTCAGCGCCAGGCTGTTGGCCGTGTTCGTGCCGGTGACATCAGTTTGGTTATCTTCGGTGATGCTGACCGCTCCGGTGCCGTTGAAGGTCAAGCTGCCGAAGGTCACCGCGCCGGCCGCCGCCACTGTCATTGCACTGCCTGTGAATGAAGCGTTCAGACCAACGCTCAGCGTGTCGCCGCCATTGTCGGCCAGCGTGATCGAATTGGCGCCGGCGTTGATCGTGGCGCCGTTCGTCACGATCACGCTCGTACCCGCCTGATCCGTGATCGCTCCGCTGGAAGTCAGCGCCAGGCTGTTCGCTGTGTTGCTGCCGGTCAGATCGCTGGCCGAGTCTTCCGTAATCGACACCGCACCGGTGGCGTTAAACGTCAGCGAGCCGAAGTTGACGGTGCCGGCCGTCGCGACGGTGATGCCACCACTTGTGGCCGTGAACGAGGCATTGCCGCCCACGCTGAGCACATCGGCCACCAGGTCAGCCAGGATGATGCTGGTACCGCTGAAGGTCGCATCGGTTGTCACAGTCAGGCTGGAGCTGTCGGTGATCGCACCGGCGGACGTCAGAGTCAATGTGCCGGCCGTGCTGGTGCCGGCCAGATTCGTGCTGGTGTCTTCGGTCATCGTGACAACGCCGGTGGTGTTGAACGTGAGCGAACCGAAGTTCGCCGATCCCGCTGCCGCGACCGTGATGGCTCCACCGCCACTGGCCGTGAACGAGGCGGTCCCTCCCACGCTGAGCACGTCGAGCGCATTGTCCGTCAGACTGATGCTCGTGCCGCTCATACTGGACGTCGTGGTCACGGTCACCGAGGCGCTTGCCGCGTCCGTGATCGCGCCGGCCGATGTCAGTGTCAGGCTGCTCGCTGTGCTGGTGCCATTCAGGTCTGTGTCCGAATCCTCGGTGACGCTGACCACCCCCGTGGTGTTGAACGTCAGCGAACCGAAATTCGCCACGCCCGTCGCTACGACTGTGATGGCACCGCCTCCCGAGGCAGTGAACGAGGCGTTCGTCCCAACGCTCAACACGTCCGCCCCGTTGTCCGTCAGGCTGATGCTCGTGCCACTCATGCTGGACGTCGTGGTCACGGTCACCGAGGCTCCCGTGGCGTCCGTGATCGTTCCGGCCGAGGTGAGCACCAGATTATCCGCCGTGTTCGTGCCGGTCAGGCTGGTTGCTGTATCCTCGCTGATCGACACCGCGCCGGTCGTGTTGAAGGTCAACGAACCGAAGTTTGTCGTTTCGCCCGCATCACCCAGCGTGATCGCACCGGCTCCGGCCGAGAAGCTGGCATTGCCGAAGACCGACAGGTTGCCGCTATCCGTGATGTTGCCGCTAGACGTGACGCTCAAGAATCCCGTGATGGTCGAGGGACCACCCAAGTCGATGGCATTGGCGTCGACCAGCGTGACGTTGTTGGCAGACGTGACCACGACTCCGGCTACCGTACTACTGAAGTCATTTGCCGCGTTAGTGAGCGACACGCTGGACGTGCCGATGTCCAAAGTCAGCGTCCGCGACGTGCCGAACACGGCGTCGATCGGTCCCGACACCGACAGCGTGCCGTCCGTGACGGTGGCATTGGTGTCGATCGTCAGATCGGCGTCGATGTTGATGACGGTCGTGCCGATGAGCGACACGCTGCCGGCGGTCGAAGTTCCATCGGTGGCGATGCTGGCCGCGTTCAGATTGATCGTCTCGGACGTGAGCGTCAGATTGCCGGTGGAAGTGGTCGAGCCCAGCAACAGCGTCGTGTTGAGATTGATGATGTCCGTGCCGAGTTGCCCATTGATGGTCAGCGCGGCTCGGAAGGTCGTGTCCACGGAGGCGACCGTGATCGTGTCGCTGTCAGCCGGATCGTTGTCGCCATTGACGATCAACTCCACCGTGGGCACCGCGAACGTCAGGCTTTCCAGGCCGACATCGGTCGAGACCGTCATGGTCGCGCCGAGGTCGTCGGAAATCGTCGTCGTGATGGCCCCAACGATGGTGTCGGTGGGGTCGATGTCGATGGTCACCGTGCCGGCCAAGGATGTGACCGTCACAGGTTCCAGACCCGTGAAGCTCACACTGGCATTGGTCGCGCCGACGAACGTCAATGTGCCCGCGCCGACGCCGGTGGCGTCGTAGTCCAGGCTGGTGAACACGCCACCTTGAATCGTCAAGGCGTCGCCGGTCACTGTGGTTTGTCCCCCACCGTCGAAGGTCAGCGGCAAGGCGAAGACCCCGCCCACGCCGGTGAAATCCACCGACAGAGTGTCGTCGCCGCCGAGTCCGTTGATCGTCAAACTGCTCAGGCTCCCCTCAGGAGCCGACAACACCGTGATGCTGTTCCGCACCACGACGATGTTCCCCGAACCGTCCTGAGACACGCTGAAGGTGTCGTCCCCGGCTGTCCCGTTGATGACCGGCGTGGCGTCGTAGCTCAACACCACCGCGTTGGCTAGGTAATCGACCTCCAGCGGTTGCAGGTTGAGGAACACGTCGTCTAGGTCCGCGATGCCGTTGAACGTACCCGTCACCGCCACGCTTGCCTGAATGATCGTGAACGAATCACCGATGACCGGCGAATACGTGCCGCTGAGGTTCAAGGTGGCGCTGCCCACTCCGAGCGCAGCCGTGCCGGTAACGTTCAGTTGATCATAGTCGGTGCCCACCGTGGTGCCGTTAATTTCCACGTCGAAGTTCGAGCCCGCCGCATACGACACGCTATTCGTGTTGAGGATGGCCGTGCTCGCACCCGGCGAAACCGTGCCACCGCCAGCCACGCTGACGGACGCGCTGACTGTGCCGCTGCCCCCCAGTGTCGCACCGCTGTTGACGTTGAGCGTCATCGCCGTGATGGTCTGGCTGCTGCCGACGTTGAACCGCCCGCCGTCGAGGTCGATCGTTCCCGTCCCCGCCGTGCTGGTGTTCCACGTCAGCGAGTCGAGTTCGCTCAGGAACTGATCGCCGTTGGCGGCCAACAAATTCGAATCGGTCGTCAGACTACCCGCTGACAACGAGATCGGCGTTCCCAAGCTTCCAATATCTCCCGCCGCCGAAAGTGAAACCACAGACGCGGTCACGAGACCACCGCCAGTGATCGTTCCCGCGCTGCTGGTGACCGTCACCATGTTGCCGGCCGCCGTGGTGCTACCCGTCAGGATCACGTTGCCGCTGGTCGTCGTGGTCAACGTCACATTGTTCGCGCCACCCGCCGTGACCGACGTCCCCACCGTCAGGTCGCCACCCGTGTTCTCCAGGTCCACCGCTCCGTCCGTCGTGCTCACCGTCGTGAACGACGCGCCGCCGCCGCCGTTGTTGTCAACCGTGATCGCGCCCGTCCCCGTCGTCAGGCTGGTGAACGTTGCCGCCGCCGCGCTGGAGTTGTCCAGGTCGATCGCTCCCGTCGTCGAGTCCGCGCTGATCGACGTGGCCGCCAACTCTAACGCCGTCGAGTCGCCGATCCCCGTGGCCGCGTCCAGATCCACCGTCGCCGCCATCACCAGACCCGCGCCGTTGATCGACCCCGCGCTGGTGACCGTCACCATGTCGCCGGACGCCGTCGTCGTGCCCGTCAGGATCACGTTGCCGCTGGTCGTCGTGGTCAACGTCACGTTAGCCACGCCGTTGGCGGTGATCGCCGTGCCGACTGTCAGGTCATCGGCCGTGTTCTCCAGGTCGATCGCGCCGCTGATCGCTGTCGTCACGGTGGTGAAGTTCGCCGCGCCGCCGCCGCTGTTGTCGATCGTGATCGCGCCCGTTGCCGTCGTCAGGCTCGTGAACGTCGCCGTCGCCGCGTTCGCGTTGTCCAGGTCGATGGCACCCGCCGTCGTGTCGGCGCTGATCGACGTCGCTGCCAACTCCAGAGGCGTCGTGTCGCCGATCCCCGTGGCCGCGTTCAAGTCGATCGTGGCGGCCGTCACCAGGCCCCCGGCGTTGATCGAACCCACGCTGTTGATCGTTACATCGTCGCCCGCCGCCGTCGTTGTCCCCGTCAGAATCACGTTGCCGCTGGTCGTGGTGTTGAGCACCACATCGCCCACGCCACCCGCCGTCACGCTGGTCGTGATCGTCAGATTGCCGCCATCGCTGGACAGCGTGATGTTGTCTTCGCCCGCCGTGGGAGTGCCATCCGCCGTGGTCGAGACCGTGCCAAAGCTCACGCCACCGGCGCCGATGTTCTCGAACAGAATCGTGCCGCCCCCCGCCGTGGTCAGCGTCGTGGCCGTCACCGCGCCCGCCAAGGCGTTGTCGATGTCCACGTTGCCCGACGTGCTGTTGTCGGCCGTGATCGTGGACCCAGCCAACTCCAGCGGCGTCGTGTCGCCGATCCCCGTCGCCGCGTTCAAGTCGATCGTGGCGGCCGTCACCAGGCCCCCGGCGTTG
>CAYSHJ010001145.1:0-10631 GCA_964430385.1 uncultured Planctomycetaceae bacterium | reverse complement strand
CCGGGCAAATCAAATGGCAAACACCGCGCGACATTCCCCAACGGGGTGGGTGGAGTTCGCCCGTCTTGATCAATGTAGGGACACGGCGCGAGCTGGTGTTGAACGGAGAGACCTCGGTCATCGGGTACGATCCAACAACGGGTGCGAAGCTTTGGTTCTGCAAGAGCTTCAACGGCCGCGGTGAGCCGACAGCGACGCCGGGACAAGGATTGCTGTTCCTGGTCAACGGGAATCCGGGCGATTTCTACACGGTCAGGCCTGGCGGCGAAGGGGATATCACGCAAACGCACATGGCGTGGCATACAACGCGGAAGAGCGGTCGTGATCAGCCTTCGCCCATTGTCATTGGTGAATTCGTGATCGTGTCCAGCATGGACGGCGTCGCTTCGTGCTATGACACGACGAGCGGCCGGGAACTGTGGAAGGAGCGTTTGGGAGGCAAGTTCACCTCGTCACCGATCGCCGCCAATGGTCTCGCGTACTTTCAAGGCGAGGCGGGTGAGACGGTCGTTATCAAGCCGGGGACGAAGCTACAGATTGTCGCGAAAAACTCGCTGCCGGCTGGGGAGGGTGAAAATTTCCGAGCGTCGCTGACGCCCTCGCGTGGGCAGATGTTTTCGAGATCGAACAAAGTGTTGTATTGTTTGCAGGGTTACTAAATCCGTAGGCCGGATTGCCAATCCGGCTTACAGGAGGCTGGCCTCGTAGGCCGGGTTGATATCCAGCCAAGCCGGCGGCACTGATCCTTCGGACTTTTTTGAGGCACCGATTAACTCGGCCGGATTGACAATCCGGCCTACGAAATGCAGGAGACCATATGCTCGCCGGTCAATTCACCGCACCACACCGGATTGATCTTATCGAAGTTCCGGAGCCGCGGCTCACGCCTGACGGATCGGGCGAGATCATATTTCAGCCGGAGCTGACGTGCCTGTGCGGCTCGGATACGCCGTATTTCGTCTGGAGCGGCGAGTGGCCGATCGAGTTGGGGCACTCACTGCACGAGATGATCGGCCGCGTCGTGGCCACAAACGGCAAACGCTGGAACGTTGGCGACCGAGTGTTGTGTGTGCCGATCGCTCAGAATGGGCTTTGGGAACGGTATGTCGTGTCCGAGGATCGCTGTGTCGCCATCGATCCGCGAGTGTCCGACGAGGAGGCCGTGCTCGCGCAGCCGCTCGGCACGGCGATCTTCGCGCTGAAGAAATTGCCGAACCTTCTCGATCTGGATGTCGTGATCGTCGGGCAAGGTCCGATGGGACAACTCTTCAATGCCTGCTCGCGAATGTTGGGAGCCAGGCGAGTCATCGGCATCGACAAGCTGGAATCGCGATTGACGACCAGCGTCAAGACCGGCGCGACCATGACGATCTGCAATGCGACCGAAGACCCCGCGGCCAAAGTCAAAGAACTGACGAGCGGCAAGCTGGCCGACGTCGTCATCGAGGCGGTCGGGCATGCCGAGCAGCAGTTCAATCTGTGCATCGACCTGCTGGGCTACGGCGGGCAGATTCTGTACTTCGGCGTCCCGCCCGAATTCATCAATGGCCTGCGGTGGCGAGATCTCGTCTTCAAGAACGGCTCCGTTGTGACAAGCATCAATCCGGATTTCCGCCGCGATTTTCCCTTGGCGATGCAGTGGATCGCCGAACGCCGCATCGACGTCAAGCCGCTGGTGACGCATCGACTCCCGCTGGCAAAAATCCAAGAAGCGTTCGAGACGTTTCGGGACCGCCGCGACGGAGCGATCAAAGTCTTCGTCGAGTTTCCGGCGTATGGCAAACGTTGATTTCTTGTAGCCGCCGAGAGCGTCGCATGCCAACATCGCACGCAGGAGACACCGCACAGGCGGCGATCATCATCGTAATGGCCTCGACGAGCGGGGCGATTTGGTGGTTATGGTGGCGACGTTGGAAGGCGGTCGGCGAGATTTGGCAACTCGCCGAAGTCTCGCAAGTGGTCTGGAATCCGGCGGCCGTGTTTCTGGGATTGGCGGCGATCGGGTTGAATCTTTTGCCCATTTTTCAACCACGAGTGGCCGCAGCGCCCGCGAAAGCAACGCTCGAAGGCGCGCGGGAAACGTGTTTGTTTTATGGCGTGTTAGTCGCGGTGCTGCTGCCGTTGCTGGTAGGGTTTGATTGGCGTCGGCTGCGCGATTTTGGATTCAGTCTCGCTCGCTGGCGTCGGCAACTGGCGGACGGAATTGAGACCGCGATCGCCAGTTTTTTGCCGACGTTCGCCGTTCTGGCGGCGACCTCTCCGTGGCGCACTGAGGACGAGCAACACTCGCTGCTGCGTCTGCTGCGCGAGGACACTCGGCTGCAAACACTCGGTATGGTGTTGCTCGCCGCCGTGGTGCTCGCGCCGCTGGCGGAGGAACTATTGTTTCGAGTGATCCTGCTGGGATGGCTCAAGACGCGCACGACGCGCGCGGTGGCGATTGGCGTTTCAGCGGTGGTCTTCAGCGTCGTCCACGGCCAACTCGACGGAGCGGCCTTGATCCCGCTGGCCGTGTTGCTCGGCTGTCTTTACGACCGGCGACATCGCTTTCTGCCAGTGTTTGTCGCGCATGCGTTCTTCAACTTGACGAACATCGTGCTGGCGCTGGCGGCACGATAGCCGCGCTATGCGGTGCCGTTCACACCGTTCTGCAACGGGTCGATCTCACCTTGATCGCGGCGAATCTCATCGAGCACCTGTTTGGCCTGTGCCAAGTCTGGCGCGCGGACGACAACCGTCACGTCGCCGGGCGCTTCGGCCTTGAAACCGGACGTGGAACCCCCCACGGCCATCGCCCAAATTCCTTGATCAGCTAGCGTATTGACGATCACCGCTGCCACGAGTTCATCGGACACGCGCACAAGCACTTCCGGATGTGAGGGAACAGCGGTCATCGGTCTCTCCGGCCAAGAAAAATCGCCCGCAGCTCTGTCCCTGATTCACCGCGGACGAACAGCGACGGTGCCTCGGGTTCTGGTTTTGGAGCCTGTTTCGCGGGCGGACGTTCGTTCATCGAGAACGGTTCCGACGTGAAGCCGATCACGATGAACGACAACGTGAGCCAACCGAGCACGTTGCGGAGGTGGCCCAGCGGTACCGAGTCATCTCGCGACGGCGGATGCCGCGCACCCATCAGCATCAGCAGGATGACCATGACGACGTAGGACCAGTTTTTCGTGAGGACCATGTAGCCGACCGCGAACCACAACAACGCGCGCGCGACCGCGTGTGCCCGGCGGCCGATCAGGCAATACAGAATGTGTCCGCCGTCCAGTTGGCCGATGGGAATCAGGTTGAGCGCCGTCACGAAAATGCCCACCCAACCGGCATGCAGCAGCGGCGTCAGTGCGACATCTTCGCCGGGAGCCAAGGGACCGAATCGCCATTCCGCCAGCCATTGCAGGATCAACGGATTGCCGAAGCTCATGCCGCCGCCTTCGGCAGCGATGTCGACGATCCGGCTGTCGCGCAGCCCAATGACCGTGATTGGCAACGCCAGCACGAGTCCGGCCAGCGGGCCGGAAATGCCGATATCGAAAAGCTGTTTCCGATTGGCGAAGCCCGACGCTTGCACGATGACGGCCCCCATCGTGCCTAAGGGGAGCGACGGGAATGGAATGAACCACGGCCAACTTGCGGGGACGCCGTACCGTCGCGCTTGCAGGTAGTGCCCCATTTCATGAGCCAGCAAGATGCTCATCAGCGCTGTCGAGTACATCGCGCCGCTGGCCACGAACGACATCCAGTCAATGACGATCTGGCCGTCTATATTCAACGCTTTGGCAAACATTGTCCCGCCGACGAGAAACGTGCTGACCCAGGTCGCGAGAAACAACACCAACGGCAAAAAGACTCGCGGATGCGGGCGCGGCGAAGGCGGCTCCGATTCGCCGAGGCCGCGTCCGAACCGCACTTCGAACGTGCGCACGAAATTCGGTTCTTCGGAGTTCGGCAGACGTTCCACAGGCAACTCAATCGGCTCGCGAGAATCCACGACTCATCCTTTCGTCGCGGGAATTGTCGCGGGTCGCTCGACAAGAGCAAGGCCGAAGAGTTTCGTCACGTCAGTTTGACCACGCCTTCTTGCGGGCGTCGCGGAGTACGGGCCAACATCGCTTCGCGGCGCCGATCGGATCGTAACCGGCCAATGCTGACGACATCGTGGCGTTCTGCAAAGAGAGTCTCGACAATCGTCGGCTGCTGTTACCGCCCGCTGCCATCGGCATCGAAGCCGGCGATTCCGTACTCGTACGAGACGTTTTCGATGTGAATTCTCGCCTGATCATGATCTTGCTGTTAGTCATTGTTGTCGGGGCGCTCGTCGCGTTTCGTTCGGGCATCGACGTGCGCGAGCATGCGGAGCAGTTCATCAACGCTCTTCGGTCGCAAGGTGCGTGGGGCTTGGTCTGGCTGGCACTCTCGTACACGCCTGCGAGTTTGCTGTTCTTTCCGGCGTCGTTGCTGACGCTCGGAGGTGGTTACGCGTTCGGTTTTGTGAAGACGACGGTGGCTGTGTCGCTGGGAAGTACGCTGGGAGCCACGGCCGCATTCCTCGCGGGACGCACGTTGCTCCGCCGATTCATCGAACACAGAGTCTCCAGCGACGCGCGGTTTCGGGCACTCGATCAAGCCGTGGCCGAACAAGGCTTCAAAATCGTCATCCTCACACGGTTGTCTCCCGTACTGCCCTTCAACCTGTTGAATTACGCCTTCGGTCTGACGCGGGTACGGCTGCGAGATTTCGTACTCGCGTCGTGGATCGGCATGTTTCCGGGCACGCTCTTGTACGTGTCGATCGGCGCCGCCGCGAAGAACCTGAGCGACATCCTGGCCGGACGCTCCGAAAGTAGCGTCGGACAGAAGGTGCTGTTCGGTGTTGGGTTGCTGGCGACGTTGGCGGTGTCGGTCGTGCTAGCTCGGATTGCGAAAAAGGCGTTGCGGAGGATGCGTCCATGATCACAGCCACTCAGGCGGAGTCTCGCCAATGGCCCAACGATGCGCACGATACGGAGCTCGATCGACACGTCGCTCCGCCAGCATGGGTCAATCCGACATCGGTTTCGCGGTATCACCTGGTGGTGATCGGAGCGGGCCCTGCCGGACTCGTCGCGGCGGCGGGAGCGGCTGGGTTGGGTGCTCGCGTGGCGCTGATCGAGAAACATCGGCTCGGCGGCGACTGTTTGAATTACGGCTGCGTGCCGTCGAAGGCGGTGTTGAAGTCGGCGCGTGTGGCGGCAACGGTGCGTGACGCGGGTGGCTTTGGCGTGAACGTGCCTGTCGGCGCGAAAGTCGATTTCGCAGCGGTCATGGAACGGATGCGGCGACTGCGAGTGTCGCTCGCCGCGCATGACGCGGCGGAGAGATTTCAAAGTTTGGGAGTCGATGTCTTCTTGGGATGTGGTCGGTTCACGAGTCCCGACAGCATCGAAGTCGGCGGCCAAACGCTGCGATTCCGTCGAGCCTTGATCGCGACCGGCGCGCGCGCGGCTTTGCCGAAGATTCCCGGCTTGGCCGAAGCTGGCTTCGTGACGAACGAGACCGTGTTTTCGCTGAATCGGCTCCCGAAACGACTGGCCGTGTTGGGAGCCGGTCCGATCGGCTGCGAACTGGCGCAAGCGTTCGCGCGGTTTGGATCGCACGTGACATTGCTCGCTTCCGAGCGAGGCGTTCTGCCGAAAGAAGATCACGACGCCGCGAAGGTCGTCGAGTCCGCGATGCGCCGCGACGGGATTGAGATTGTTCGAAATGCTCGATTGGTGCGTGTCGGCCGCAACCTAAATCTACCTCTCGCTCGCGGCGGGGGAGAGGGCCGGGGTGAGGGTGAGGGTGAGGGTGAGGGAAAGCTTTCGATTGGCTGTGAAGCCTTCAGCCCCCTCCCCCTCACCCTCTCCCCCGCTGCGGGGGAGAGGGGACCGGAAATTGGTGCGGACGAACTGTTGGTCGCTGTTGGCCGAACACCGAATATCGAAGGCTTGGGTTTGGAACACGTTGGCATTGCGTTCGATCCGCGAGAAGGCGTTCGCGTGGACGATCACTTCCGCACGTCCCATAAAGATGTGTTCGCCGCGGGAGACGTCTGCTCGAAGTTCAAGTTCACACACGCGGCGGATGCGATGGCGCGGATCGTGTTGCAAAACGCCTTGTTTCCGGGACGGGGCAGGGGTTCTTCGCTGGTGATTCCGCGTTGCACGTACACCGATCCGGAAATCGCCGAGGTTGGGCTGACGGAGATTGAAGCGCGCGAGCAAGGTCTGGCGGTGGATGTGCTGGTCGAAGAATTGTCGCACGTCGACCGAGCAGTTCTCGACGGCGAAACGGCTGGCTTCGCGAAAGTGCTCGTGCGAAAAGGGACCGATCAGATCATCGGCGCGACGATCGTAGCCACGAACGCGGGAGACATGCTCTCGGAATTGACGTTGGCCATGACGGCTCGCGTCGGACTGGGAACGCTGGCAAAGACGATTCATCCTTATCCGACTCAGGCCGAAGTCATCAAACGCTTGGCTGACCAGTTCCAGCGCCGCCGGCTAACGCCATTCGTGAAGAAGATGTTTGAATGCTGGTTTGCTTGGACAGCCTGAAGTTGGTACGCCTGAAGTTGCCATTGGCCGATCACTTGTCCTTCTTTTTGCCGATCCCCAGCCAGCCCAACGCGCCAGATTTCGTCGTCTCGGTTTTGGAGGGCTGCACACGCGGCTTGTCGACACCCAGAGCGATCAGCACTTTGGGAAAGACCTCGCCGAATTTGGTGTCGTTGCGGCGCCAGCCGTTGAAGTCGGCGGTGACGCGCGCGGCGAGGGCTTTGTCTTGCTTGCCTTTTGCGTCGCCGCCGAACAGATAGCCGTCGAGCGTCAGCGACAACAGCAATTTCACGTCATGGCCGGTTTCCTTTTTGAATTCTTGCTCGCGTTCGAGCAACCGGCTGGCTTCGCCTTCGACCCACGGAGAAGTCAGTGAACTCTTCGACACCAGCAAGATGACCTTGTTCGGTTGCTGCGAGTCGAACTGCGCTTCGAGCGGCAATTCCTTGCGACCCTCGTTCGGCATTTCGTCCAGCCAACAGACGACGCCCGCGACGCGCAAGTCTTCGGCCAGACGCTCGGCGAACGAGCGATCTTCGTGACTGAATCGCACGAAGCAGATTGACGGTCCAACGGGGACGGCTTTCAACGCGGCAATGAAGTCGTCAGTCAGGCCACTGCCGCGCAAGAAGTCGTCTGGAATCTTGCCGCGCGATCGCAGCCACGTATCCAGCCCGATGCTGCTGGGGCCGTGATGCGTGGCCGTCACGAGTCCCGTCACGTCGCTCAAGTCGCAGTTGGTCCAGCGAGTCCAACCGCACGTCAGCCGCTCGGCGTGGACGCTGACCAGCCGCGCAAGGCTGAAGTCGGTGCCCAACAAGTTCGCGTCGCTCAGTTCCGCTTTGGTCAAGTCGGCTTCGAGGAAGATAGCCCGCGACAGTCGAGCCTTCGAAAGGTCGCAGCCGTTGAGGCTCGCATGACCGAAGTTCGCCTCGGTGGCGTCAGCTTCCGAGAGCATCGCTTTGAACAGCTTGGCCTGCCGAAAGTCGGTGCCGTTCAGCTTTGCGGACGTGAGGTTCGCGCGCGTGAGGTCGGCTTCATTGAGGTTGGCTCCCTCCAAATTCGTTCCCGCCAGTTTCGCGCCGACGAGTAACGCACGCCGCAGATTGCAGCCGTGCAGCTCGACCCCACATAGGTCGGCGTCGGTCAGGTCGAGCAACATGCCGGGATTGAACGCTCGAAACTTGGCCAACGCCTGACGACCTTCTTTCACAACCGCCAAGATCTTGGAACTCGCCACGATGACTCCCACAGGCCGGGTGTTCAAATTTCCGATTTGGCCGCGTATCGTAACCGAGTTGTCGAAATCGTTCTCGTGTCAAATCTGAAATTCTCTGACACTAACGAATTCCAGGTATTTGTTTTGGTCCCCATCCAGCAAGCTGGATGGGGGCTTAAACACACGCACCTGGAATGCGTGAGTATCGGGAAATTTGAACACTCGATCCTTGGACTTTCATGCCTCAATCCATCACGCGAGTCTTTCTCGGCTGGGATCAGCCGCTGTTGCTGACAGCGGTGGAGTGGCTGGTGCGGCAATATGGTTCGATGGCCGAACTGAATCTCGGTGGCGTGATCGTTGTCGTGCCGGGGCGCCGCGCTGGAAGACGTTTGCTGGAGTTGTTAGTGCAGCGAGCGGAAGCGGACTCGCGTCGATTGACGCCGCCACGCATCGAGACGGTCGGAACCTTGCCGGAATCGCTGTACCCGTTGCAAAGGCCGTTGGCCAGCGAGTTGGTGCAACAACTCACCTGGGAAAAGGTGTTGCAAGAGCTGGATCGCAAACTGCTCGAACAAGTCGTGCCGCGACCTCCGGTGGACGATGACACACAGGCGTGGTCGGCGCTCGGAGCATTGTTGTCTCAGCAACATCGCGAGCTGGCAGCGGATGGGCTCGACTTTGCGGACGTGGCGAATCGCGGACGAGAGGTTCCCGGGTTCACGGAACAAACTCGCTGGGATGCACTGCGCGAAGTTCAAAGCCGATACTTGCGGACGCTGGACGAGCTCGACTTGTGGGACGTGCAAACAGCCCGGCTGGTCGCGGTTCGACAACGCGAGCCACGCACCGATCGCCACCTGGTGTTCGTCGGCACGGTCGACATGAATCAAGTGATGCGACAAATGCTCGATCTGATTTCCGACCGCGTGACCGCGTTGATCGCGGCGCCGGAAGAACTTTCCGATCGCTTCGACGCTCACGGCTGTCTGCAACCGAACGCCTGGGCGGACGCGCACATCGATGTGCCGGTCGATCATATCCGCGTTTGCGACGGACCGGCCGAGCAAGCCGAACAGGTGGCTCACCAATTGGCCGCGTTCGACGGGCGGTATCGAGCGGATGAGATTGTCATCGGCTTGACCGATGAACGATTGGGACCGTTTTTGGAACGACAACTCTCCGCCTGCGGCGTCGCGACGCGCTGGATTGAAGGGCAACGTGTGGCTGAGTCGAGTCCGTGTCGTTTGCTACTGTCTGTCGCGGAGCTGTTGGAACGCGGGCGATTCGAAGACTTCGCCGCGCTGATGCGACATCCTGACATCGACGACTGGCTGCGGCGTCGCACGGGGAAAGCCGTTGATCTTGCGAAGCTGGATGACGACTTTCGTCGGCATTTACCGATCGCCCCCGATGTGCCACCAGCAATTGGTGATTCGTTGAAGGAATTACGGAACTCGCCGCGACAGTTCCCTGAGTGGGCTGAACCGTTGCGAACGTGGTTGCTCGCGATGTACGGCGAACGGTCGCTTGATCGAGACGATTCCGAAGGGCGTATCGTCGCCGAAGCATTGACAGAACTGAGTGCGATTTTGGATGAGATTGGCAGAGTGCCCGATGATCTCGCGCCGATCGTGTCGGCTGCCGACGCAATTCGATGCGCGGTGCAACGCATGTCCGACAGATTCATTCCGCCGAAAGCAGCCGACGAAGTTGTGGAATTGCTGGGGTGGTTGGAGCTCCCGTTGGATGACACTCCGGCCGTGATCGTGACGACGTTCAACGAAGGCTTTGTGCCAACGTCGCTGAACTCCGACTTGTTCTTGCCCAATCAACTGCGTCGGCGGCTCGGATTGTTTGACAACTCGCGGCGCTACGCGCGCGATGCCTACGCAGTGACGTTGTTGCAACACGTTCGTCGTGATGTCGTCTGGCTTGTCGGCCGCCGCGATGCCGACGGCAATCCGCTGGTTCCCAGCCGCTTGCTCTTCGCGACCGACCCGGCCGAGTTGCCGGAGCGAGTGCTGCGGTTTCTTGCGGGCGAGTCGAAGTCACCGCCCGCTCTCTCCCGCATCGGGAGAGAAGGGCAGGTTGACTCACAACCCCCTCTCCCCCACATCGGGGGAGAGGGCCGGGGTGCGGGAGTGTCTTCCGAGACGGCTTCACTGGTCAGCCCTCTCAACCTAACCCTCTCCCCCGACGCGGGGGAGAGGGAACCGGACAGAGAGGCTTCCTTCCGTGTGCCGACGCCGGAGCAGATCGCGGCTGCGTTGAAGTGGCCGGAGTTGATCACTCCGGTTCGCGAGTTGACGCTCAGCGTCACCGAGTTCAAGGCGTATATCGCCTGCCGCTACCGCTATTTTTTGCAACATGTGCTCAGGCTGAAGCGGCTGAACGATGACGTGGTCGAGTTGGATGCGTTGGCGTTCGGCAACGTGTTACATGAGGTCTTGCATCGATTCGGGGAATCGGAATTGCGAGACGCGACGGACGTCGCGACGTTGTGTCGCGGACTGTTCCAGATTCTGGACGATGTTGCCCGAAAGCAATTCGGCGAACGGCGTCGAGCGGCGATCAACGTGCAACTCAAGCAAATGGAAGCGCGGCTGGAAGCGTTCGCCCGCTGGCAGGTGCAGTGGCGACGCGACGGTTGGCACATCCAGTTCGTCGAACGCTCATTCTCGCGCGAGTCACAGCCGCAGCCCTTGAAGCAAGCGAGGGGTCAGGCACCGCAGAATTCAGAATTGGCGGATCGCGACTCTGTTGAGGAAGGACGCTTTCTTCCGCCAATTCTGAATTCTGCGGGAGCGACCTGTGAATATTGTGACCTG
>CAYSHJ010001144.1:0-1907 GCA_964430385.1 uncultured Planctomycetaceae bacterium | reverse complement strand
AGCCGGTCTCACCCCCAAGCTCAATGTCTCACTCCGCCCTCAAAATCTCACCGAACCCCATCCTCCAGCATCTGCCCTCGCGCGTGCGTCCCACCGCTGCGCGCCGACCGCGCGCCAAATCGGGGCGGCAGTGCCATTCGTACCCGACCCCTTTTGCAGACGAACTGTCTGCATGGGACACCGACCGAGTGCAGTTGGCCGCTCAAGGGCTGGTTCTGCGTGAGAACGGCTATCGCTGCGAAGAGGGGGTCATCTATTACGTCGCCACCAAACAGCGCGTGCGCGTGCCGCTCGATGACGAACTGATCGCCTTCACGCTCGATGCTTTGCAGAAGGCTCGCGAGACGGCGCTCGGGACGATCCCGCCGCCGCTGGTTGATAGCCCGAAGTGCGCGCGGTGCTCGCTGGTCGGCATCTGCTTGCCGGATGAGACGCGCGTCTGCATTGAACTCAGCAACCAACAGCCGATTCGACAACTCACGATGTTCGATTCCGACGAGCCGGTGAGCATCGGGACTCCAAAACGCGACCTCTCCAACATTGAGGTTCGCAAGTTGATCCCGGCTCGCAATGACCTCAAGCCGCTGTACCTCAACAGCCAGGGCTTCCGAGTTGGCAAGTCGGGCGAAGTGCTGCAAGTCCACGACCGCGACAAAAAGGTCAGCGAAGTCCGCATGAATGACATCAGCCAACTCAACATCTTCGGCAACATCCAAATCAGCACGCAGGCGATTCAATCGCTGTGTGCCGCCGAGATTCCCATCAGCTACTTCTCGATGGGAGGTTGGTTCTACGGAGTGACGCAAGGCATCGGCATCAAGAACATCTTTCTCCGCCGCGAACAGTTCCGACACGCCGATCGCGCTGAGTTTTGTCTGTCACTGGCGCGGCAACTCGTCTCCGGCAAAATCCGCAATCAACGCACGATGCTGTTGAGAAACCACATCGAGCCGCCGCGTCACGCGCTGGCCTTGTTGAAGGAATACCAAGACGACGCCGAACGAGCGACCGCGTTGCCGCAATTGCTCGGCATCGAAGGCAACTCCGCGCGGCTGTACTTCGAGAGCTTCCCCGGAATGCTGAAAGTCGCGGAGAGGGAACAGGGAACGGGAGACAGGAGTCAGGGAACAGGAGACAGTGAACAGGATGAAGACGACGTCCTCGCTTCCTCTGTTTCCTGTCCCCAGTCTCCTGGTCCCTCCAGCTCGTTCCGCTTCGACTTCACCAACCGCAACCGTCGTCCGCCGCGAGACCCCGTCAACGCGCTGCTCTCACTGGCCTACAGCATGTTGTCAAAAGACTTGTCGATCGTCTGCCACGCGGTCGGCTTCGATCCGTACCTCGGCTTCTATCATCAGCCGCGTTATGGCCGCCCTGCGCTGGCCCTCGATTTGATGGAACCGTTTCGCCCACTGATTGCCGACTCCGCCGTGTTGTCGGCCATCAACACCCGCATGATTTCGCCCCGTGACTTCATCCGCACCGGCCAAGCCGTCGCCCTCACTCCCGACGGCCGCAAGGCGTTCTATCGCGCCTACGAACAGCGAATGGACACGCTCGTGACTCATCCGCTGTTTGGATATCGCGTCACTTACCGCCGCATTCTGGAAATTCAAACCCGCCTGCTGGCTCGTTACATCACGGGCGAGATTCGGGAGTACCCGGCGTTCATCACACGCTAAGTGTGGCGCGACGCTCCGCGTCGCGAATTCACGACGCGGAGCGTCGTGCCACAATGCTCGCGCCGCTATTCTCAAATCATGAAGGGCCAATTATCAGTAATCGGAGGTCACTCGCGACGGGGGGCGGCGTCTGACTCTCAGTAATCGGAGGTCAGGCGAGTCTCAGTAATCGGAGGTCAGTAAACTGCCAAGTAGTTGTTTGTTTTCAATCACACCAGGAGTTGG
>CAYSHJ010001143.1:0-3703 GCA_964430385.1 uncultured Planctomycetaceae bacterium | reverse complement strand
GCCTCGGTGCGCGGAATCGACGCACGTTCGGCTTGAGTCATGATCGCCGCGCCGTCCCCCTGGAACCGCAACAATAGCGGACCCAGCTTGATGCGATCATCGTGGTTCAACAAAGTCCGCTGCGTAATCTGCTTGCCATTGACGAACGTCCCATTGCCACTCCCCATGTCCTCAATGAAATACTGACTATCCTGTTTGATGATCTGGGAATGACGGCGAGAGACCGTGTTCGAATCGAGTTGAATAGTGCAGGCCGGATGACGGCCAAGAACCGTCTCACCTTCGCCAATCGGGTGAGCAACTGCCTTGCCACCTTGAAGCACAAGCAAAGTCGCCATGACATCACTTCCAAAATAAAATCAATCAAAGAAGACCGTAAACTGAACTCAACGGAAGACTTTACACGAGTACATCGTCCCCACGAAAGGATGCGTTCACCACGGAAATCGTAAAATCCCCTGCCTAAGGCTGCAATCAGCGACGAGCGTGCGGCGATCATTTCGCGGTCTCCTCCAACGCGGGCTTCGCCCGCAACGTAGCGGCGTCGCTCCGCGACGCCGATTCAATCCGAGTCGCGGAGCGACTCGGCTACGTATTCCGCGCACCGCCCACGCCAAAAATCTGCTCGACGTTGCCTCGCAAAACTTGCCGCCCTAGATCGACCGCTCGCTCTTCCGGCCAGCCGCGAGCAATGACAAAGTCCTGGGCCAAAACATTCGCCAGAATGCGACGGTACATGCCGAATTTCGGCAACGCGAACTCCAGCTTGTACATGTCGCTGTAGTAGCCAATCTGCTTCGTCCGTGGCACGGCCTGCAAGCGGCTGCGACAATCGATCTCGATGTACGCCGGGATGTTCGAGTACCACCAATGCCCGTTCGTGACCACGTTCGGAAAAATCCAACTGTAACTGACCAGCTCTTGGTTGCTGATCTGCGCCAGCACCGAAATCGGGAAAACCACTTGCGGGAACGCGTTGAACAGGACTCGATACTGAATCAGCGACACGCGCTGATCGAACAAGTCTTGTCCTTGAAACACTCCCGCTTCGTAGACGCGACGATTCACGCCGATCATCAGATCGAACGGCAATCGCCAATTC
Source organism: uncultured Planctomycetaceae bacterium (assembly GCA_964430385.1). GTDB lineage: Bacteria > Planctomycetota > Planctomycetia > Planctomycetales > Planctomycetaceae > CAYSHJ01. The sequence goes on along the minus strand of CAYSHJ010001143.1, from coordinate 2,601 downwards.
CCGCAATGTTCCGCGAGCGTCCAAAAAACGTACCGAGACAACGTTCGCTGCTCGTCCGCGCTCAAGGCTCGATTGGCGATGACCGAGCGGATGATCGGTTCGACTGACGAGCGATCGACATTCATCGGCTCGAAGTCCGGCGGCAGTGAAATCGCGCACGCTTTCGCTTGATGAGCGACAAAGTGATCGAACAGTTTGCCGATCGCACGATCGAGCGACGCCGCATCGCTGAGTTCGATCCCGGTCGCTCGCAGGAGCCGCTCGCGCGTCTCGGCTTTCGTCAGATGAAACACCAAATCATCGGTGCGCAGACAGGGCACATAGCGACGTGTGTCAAAGCCGGTCAGCGGGTCATCAAAGTTGTTTGTGAGGAAGATCTGTTCGAGTCCGCTGATCTTCAACACCTGCTCTTCCCAATCCGGCTGAGCCATCTTCCGAGCCGCGGTGTCATATAACGATTCCCAATTCGACAGCGTGAGCCGATCGTCCTTGAAATCGAAGAACACCCGGCACATCTCCAACAGCCAACTGGACTGCGCCGTGTTGTCGATCTCGGCCAGCTTCGGCACCAGGCAGCGAACTTTTTCCTTCGGGTCGAGTCCCTGAGCCTCAATCTCCTCGCGCGGCAAGCCCGCCGAGTGAGCCAACTCGGTGTAGTAGTGATACCCCAAAATGTCGGCCAACGTGCGCGAGGCCGGATCGAGCGCGTTGATGTGCGTGTGTGGGTCGATCAACACTAGCCGTTCGAGTTCACCAAGCAGCCGCTGAGAAAGTTGTGCCGACATTCGGATCAGATTCCCCAAGTCACCATTTCAAGCTTCGTTTTGCCGCCGCGCGCGACTGTTGCACGGCTGACGACGTGCCGCAGAATATCGAGCGGACGCCAAGAGCGACAGTTCAGCAAATATCTGCTCCCGCGGCGTGAGCGACCGGCAGGCGACGCCGAAGTTGAGCCTCGCTATCCGCGAGACTCGGCTAGGTTCCTGCTACGCCGATTCTGTCGGCGCGCGAGACCTTTCCGGTTGATTGGCCGGTCGCAGATTCCTTTGTCGGCTGCGCCGAAAACAACCGATACCCCGAATGGTCCGATCCGCCGGTTCCGGCACGCCTTGCCGACCGTGTGACCATAACTGGTCGTCAACAATCTCGTGGCTGGCGCGGTTCGGAACGCGTCAGGGTTTTCTGTTGGTCTCACACAGATGATGGAAGGTAAAAGAGCATGTTGGACGCTCGCAAGTTCTGCCTGAAAAGCAAAGTTACCAACCTGGTCCTTGTTGTCGTATTCCTCGCGTGCGGTTCGCAGATCGCACGCGCCCAAATGGTCCCGGGCACCGGCGAGAAACTGACCGAGATCGGTGACGACTTCGAAGACGAAACTTGGTCCTACATCCCGAATCTACCCAAAAGCAGCAACAATATCGACAAGCAAGTTCGCTACCCGTCCGGGCAAACGAGCAACAATCGCTGGTTCGAGAGCTTGCTCCGCGGCCAACCCGATGTCGTCGAGCGTGTCGCCACTCCGGACGGTGGACTGCCCAACAGTCAAGGGTCGATGAAACTTCGCTCGCTGCAAACCGGTATCCCGGGCGGGCCGAGTTACAAGATGCAGCAAGACGATTTCATCCTAAACGGCAACAGCCGCTTCGGCAGCACGATCCAATCGGCCTGGAGCCCCAACTGCGTTTGCCGCGTCTATCTGCCTCCGTTCGAGCAATGGGAAAAACGGACCGGCTCAACGCTGGGCTTCCGCATCGAGACGCTCACGCATGTGATGAAACCGGGCAGCGGCAAGCTGTTCCGGAAGATCGGAAAGTCAAAATCGCTCGAGCAGGCTTGGCCCGGTATGTTCATTCAATTCAACAGCAAAACCGACGGCGTCAATAAAGAAGACTCGGCTGTGTTCGTTATTCGAGCCGACGAGTCCGGCCAAGACTTCGTCGCCGGCCCGCAAATCAAACAAGCCGGCTGGTGGACGCTGGGAATGACCCTCTCGCCGGACGGCCGAGTGCATTACTACGCCAGCCCCGGCATCGATCCACTCCGACCGGCTGACCATATCGCCAGCACGATGCCCTACGGCGAACCGAACCTGCAAATGAACACGCTCTTCTTCAACGTCATGAATCCCGACAACGGCCGCATGTGGTCGACGGAATGGATCATCGACGACGTCGAGGTCTTCGTCGTTAAGCGATAAGAGACAAACAATTGCGCGGCAAAGCTGCAAATCCGAAATCCGATTGTCAAAATCCGAAACGAGCACGAAATTCCAAGGACAAAAGAGCGACGAATCCGGCGTTGTCACACTTTGGCGTTTTGAGTTTTCGTCATTCGAATTTGTTTCGGATTTCGATTTTCGTGCTTCGGATTTCTTTCCCAAAGAGCAACACTTTCGGCGTTAACCGCGTAAGGCTCGCTTGTCAGCAACGCCGCAAAGGCCAATAATTGCTAAGCCTCATATGGGGGCGATTGGATTCGACTGGGTCACCGCAGACGGCGGTGGCGTGCCGTGGTTGATCAGTAGGCCACGTTAAAAGCTGATCACACAACAATTGCCAACCGGCAATTCTCTCTGGCGGCCTAGTGTCGCTCGAGCCTAGG
>CAYSHJ010001142.1:0-11471 GCA_964430385.1 uncultured Planctomycetaceae bacterium | reverse complement strand
CATTCCGGCGGCGATCTCGCGCGGTGGATTCTCGGACTGAACTTGATCGAGCTTCTGCTTGATGCCTCCCTTTTCGGTGGCCGCATCACGGTTCAGCACGTCGAGCAAATCGGAGAGCAACTCCGTCTGAGCTGCCAAGGCTCGCTCGTCGCGAGCCAGTTTCTGCGAAGGCGACGTCTTCGGCGAGTTGCCGTTGGCGAGTTGCTTCTCCAGCGACTCTTGCCGGCTGCCGAGTTGCTGCGCGAGTTTCTGAGCCTGTTCGAGCCGCTGCCCAAAATCGCGAGCCCCCATTGCGGCCAAGTGCGCCGCCAGTTGCTCCAACTGTTCAGCAGATCGTTGGCCTTCTTTGGCGGCGGCTTCCCCATCTTGCTTCCGAGTTTCTTCGAGCCCCCGCTGCATGGACTCAGCCGCCTGTTGAGCCTGCTCGCGAGCCGCCTTTCCTGCGGCGTCGAGCTTCTCAAGTTGCTTTTGAATCTCGGCAAGTTCGGCCTGCAACTTTTCTTGCTCTGCTGCGACCTCGGTCGGTGATGGGCTGGCCGACTTGTCACCTTGATTCTGCTCGGACTGTGATTGTGACGACGAGTCTTTCTCCCCCTGCTTCTGCTGCTGTGAGTTTTGTGACTGCGTTGGTTTTGAGGGACTCGCCGACTTGCTGCTGGAACTGCTGCTGCACGATTGCTGAGCTTGCTCGGACCATTTTCGTTCGCGCTTCGCGAGATCGTCGAGCCGTTTTCGCGCGTCAGCCATTTGCTGTTGCTGGTCCTTTTTCTTTTCCGGAAGGCGAAGCTTCTGCCGCTGCTCGCGGTCGAACTTTCGGCATTCGCTGGCGGACTGGCTGCTCGATTGGCTCAGCTTCTTCCGCACGTCTTGACGGGCGCGGATCAGCGCGGCAAGAGCCTGCTGCTCGGCGGTGACCGCTTGAGGAAGCTCTGGCACGTCGAGGGCATTTAACGCGACCTGCATTTGTTCGACGGCTTCATCGACTGCGGGAAGCGGAGCACCTCGCGCGGCCATGCCCTGCGCGAACTCAATGGTCTTCTCCATGAGTTCGGACTGTTCGCTGCTGAGGACTTTTCCGGTTTGTGGGGCGAGCGGTTGTTGTTCTTCGGCTGCAAAGGTGAGATTGAGATTGTGACGTTGCCGGGCGATCAACTCTTCCAGAGTTGTAGCACAGCCGTTTCAGGTTCCTCCGGTGTCGAGCAACTGAAACGCCAGCTTGAACGGCCGGATGTCGATGAACCGCAGCGGTGTCGTGGTTCGCCGTGGCTGTCCGAAATAATTGTCTTCGGCAAAGGCGTAATAGGTCACGGCGTCCTGATAACTGAGTTGATACTGCTCCAGCATGAGCGTCGCTGGCAGTCGAAACAGTTCTGTCGAGCCATCCGCGTTCTGTTCCAGCAGCGATTCCATCGGGCTGCCGCCGATCTGATACATCAGGCCCACTTTGAACAGCCCAAGATCGTCATCGGCCTCGACCAGCATCGGCACGTCAGTAGTCGGCGTGACGACGAGTTCTTCGGGCGGTTCGATGAACTGAACCTGCGGCTTGCGGTCCAGTTGCACGCGAATGTTGAACCGCACCGGCTGGAGCGACATGCCGTCGGCCGCTTGCGCCGAGAACGAAAACGCAGCACTCTTCCGCAGATCGCTGACCGTGCCTCGCACCAAGTTGCCGTCGATGGTCAGTGGCATCTCCTCGGCAGGAACGCTGCTGTGATGACTTTCCGGCGTAGCCGAACTCGTGCGAGCTCGGTCCGAAGTCTCACGACTTCGGCTACTCAAGTTATTTTCCTGCCGAACGAGCTTGGCCTCGCGAGCCGGCCGATTGAGTTCCAGTGTCAATTCAACCATCGAACCTTCGAGCACTTTTAGATCGAGCGATTCGGCTGTTTCGTCCGGCTTGCCGGTGTATTCGGGAGGCACGACATGAGCCTGTGATTTTTCCAACGTCAGCGGCTGCAACACACGAATCAAACCGGGCGGAAGAGTTCGCGGACCACCGATCACTTCAAACTCAAGGTCTTGGCTGAGGTCGTCCAGTGTCACCGCCAGCGGACCGAGCAGCAACTCAGTGGCGTCGCCTTCGTCATCAGAGTCAGGCGGGGAGAGCTCCACCGTCGTCCAACTTTCTTGCGAGCCGGCCAGTCGATAACGCAACCGCGCCGACTTGATCGGTCGGCCGGTGACGTCCGCCTTCACGGTGACTGACTCGCCGGAGCGCACAGTCTCGGCGTGCGGCGAGTAAGTGACCGTCGTGTACTCCGACGGAAGCAGCAACGCTCGCGCGGCGGCGATTCGGAAGTCAGGCCAGCCGATCAAAGCGACGATCCAGCCACACGCGACAGCGGCAACCACGAAGAACGCTTGGATGAGCGGCCGGCTGTCGATGACCTCATCCCAGTCCGTCTTTTGAACGACCTGATACGACTCGCTGTGTAAAGCGGCGACAAGCGCCGGCGACGCTTGAGCCGGATGCCGATCGGGCTGGTCATAGTCGAGGGTCGTCCGCAGACGTTGTCCCAGTTGCTCGAACTGTGCCTCGGCATCCACCGCGGCCTGCGACAAGGTGTAGCTCGCGATCCAGCGCTTCCAACCGAGATACACTCCGGCAGACACGATCACCGTGACGCCGACCAGCCACGCCGTGCGATAGGCCAAATCGAGTTCCAAGAAGTAGTCCGCGACCGCGACGACTCCCAAAGCGGCGGCGAACGCAACCGCCACGCAGCAAACCCCGACGAGCTTACGTTGCAAAACCGCGCTCCGTCGCGTTTCCCGAATGCGAGCTTCCAATTCGCGCCGAGCAAAATCGGCGGGAACGCTCTTGGTTAATTTCGGAGCAGCAGCCGGAGGCGTCACGATCGACATGTTTGTCAGCCCTCACTCATGGACATCAACAGTTCGTTGATTGGGCGGGACTAGCGTAACGAGTTCTTGTTCGATCAACAAAACTAACCCGAAGCGTCAGCGAGCGCTCTTGCTGACGACGATCCTGGTTTCGGTATTCCGTGAAGCGATCGCGCTCGCTGACGCTTCGGGTTTGAGTCACGCATGGACCCGACCCGCCAGGAGCAGTTCGGCGATCAACGTGAGCAGCAGCAGCCAAATGACGGCGGTCCAAATCTCCTCGGGGCGAAGTCGGTCTGCCGGCAACGTGAGACCCAATGCGGGTCGCGGACTCTCGTCGTTTTCCCGTTCGATCATCCCGCCAGCGATTTTCTGAAAGTCTTCGATGGTGATTCGATCCAACGCGGACTCGCGCGGGTCGAGATTGGTGACTCGCCATCGTCCTTCGTCTCCCGCGACCGGCGCGATGCCGATTTTGTCTTGAGGTTTCGTGACCCGCAGGTTCGTGACGGCGGATCGCTCCGCCAATTGGTCGGTCAAGTACGCGAGCAGTTGCCGAACCAGCGGGACATACATCGGTGTTCGCGGCAGGTCGGTCCAATCTCGATCGGCGGTGCTGCCGAAATAGAGACATCGGCCACGTCCGACGGCTCGTTCCGCGGCGGCGATGTGCTCGCCGGTTTGTAAGAGCATACGGCATTCGGCAACCGGTGACTCCAGCGGCAAGAGCTTTGCGAATTCCACACGCCGCAAGTCTCCCTGTTGCGGATCGGCAAAGCAGGCGAGCGCCGCATGTTTCGTGTCCCATTGATCGACTCGCAGGCGGCCAGAGACAGGTGTGGTCGCGACCTTGCCCGGGAGCAAGCCACGATCATGCAGCGACGCGATCGAGTCGGGCGTGACTTGCTCGCCCGCAAAGATCAGCAAGCTTCCACCGCCGCGAACGTATTCGTCCATGCGTTGGCCATCGTTCGCTGACAAGCGTCGGACGTTAGCCAGCACGATGGCTCGGTATCCATCGAGTCGCGGAAATCCCTCGCCCGACTCCCAGGCGATGCGTTCAGTTTCGAACGATCGCGTCTGACCGCCGGACTCTTCGGTGCGGAGCCGCAACGCGGTCTCCAGAAAATACGTCTCGTTGGTGAAGAGGGATCGTCCTTCCTGGCCATCGATCAGCAGAACGCGATCGGGATGTCGCGCCTCAAACGCGATCCAGCGCTGATTGTCGATCGCCAGCGTGTCCTCGATGGTGACGGCCACGCTGCCGCGATAGAGACCGTCCTGCGAAATCTCCAGCGGAAACTCCACGACCGCGCTCCCGTGTCCAGCAACGTCGATCTGTTGAGTGGCCACAAGTTTTCCGGCCGGCCCTTCGATTTCGCAGCGAACCGGCAATTGCCTCGCGGGCAACGGACCGTGATTGCGCACGACGACCCGCACGCGGACTTGAGCGTCCGGACGAATCTCGGTATGGACCGCTTCGGCGGACTCGACGGCGACGTTGCGAGACAGCGTTTCGCCGACGTCATGCAACTGCAGTTCGACGCCGTCGGGCAGATGCTCCAGGGACGATCGTGGCAGACCGCTCCGCTGGAGATCGCTGATGAGCACGATTCGACGCGCGGAACGGTTCGACGCGGCGAGCACATCACGAGCCCACCCGAGCGCCAAACCGAAGTCGGTCGCCGCTTCAGTCGTCGCTGCTCTCGGCAACTTTTCGATTGCGAGTTCATGGACTTCCGCCGAGTCAAACAGAGCGACATGCACCACGGCGTTCTCGTCCAGTCGCGACAGTTCGTCTCGCAGCACGGCCAACGCTCGCTGGAACGAAGTCTCGCCCCGTCCGTTCTTCGCCTCCATGCTGGCTGAGCGATCGACGAGCAGTACCACCTCCTGCTCGAAGCCGCGCCGGTACGACTCGTCCCAGTACGGTCGAGCAAACAACAACGCGAGCAGCAAGACAGCCAGCATCCTCAACGCCAGCAGCAGCCACTGCCGCACTCGGCGACGACGTCGGTGCTCACGCACCACCTGATGCAAGAATCGCACGGACCCGATCGGCACGGTGCGCGTCTTCTGTCGAAACAATAGATGAATCACGACGGGAACCGCGACCGCGAGACCCGCAGCCAGAAATCCCGCATGAATCAGACTGAGACCTTGCATAGAAACCGAATGCCTAAAACAACTGTGATCGTTTTGCGAAGTAATCCAACAGCGCCGCGTCCAACGGTTCATCGGTGACCAGGCAGACATGATCGATGTCGCGCGCCTGGCAACCCGCATGGATTTCGTCGATCCACTGTCCAACGGCGGCGGCGAAGCTGTCGCGGATTTCGTGGGCCAGCGTTTCGAGATGTTCTCCGGTTTCCGCATCGACCAGCTTCACGGCTCCATCGATCGGTAGTCGGCGTTCGACCGGCGCGAGCACTTGAAACACCAGCACGTCATGCCCGAAGTGTCGGAAATGATCGAGAGCCGACAGCAGTTCGGGCGGGTCGTAATACAGGTCACTGATCACCACGACGAGCCCGCGTCGAGGCATCAGCTCGGCGGCTTCGTGCAAGACGCGCGGTGATGCCGCGCGAGGATGCGGTCGAGCGCGAGCCAGCGTGGACATCAACGACAGGAGATGATCCGAGTTCGCTCGCGCTTGATGGTGCTCGACGACATTGTCCGCAAAGAGCGTCAGTCCGACCGCGTCGCGCTGACGGGACGCCAGATGCGCGAGGCTCGCGCACAGCAACGCCGCGTAACGAAGTTTCGACAACGACTCCTCGCCAACCGTCATTGAACCGCTGATGTCCTGCACGAGATGCAGATCGACGTTGGTCTCCGCGTCGTATTGTTTGATGTAGAGCCGATCGTGCCGGCCGTAGAGCTTCCAGTTCAAATGCCGCAGGTCATCGCCCGGCATGTACTCGCGGTGCGACGCGAAATCGACGGAGAACCCGACGTACGGACTGCGATGCAAACCGTGCAAGAACCCCTCGACGACCCAGCGCGCGACGAGTTCCAAGTCCTCGACCGAAGCCATGAGCTTCGGATCGGCCAGTTCGCGAATGTGGACCGCCGGAACCGCAGTCATTGGGGACGCACCTGTTTCAAGATTCGGCGAATGATCTCGTCGGCGTCGATGCCTTCGGCCCGAGCGTGAAAGTTCAGCACCAAGCGATGCCGCATGACCGGAGACGCGATCGCTCGCACGTCGTTGAAGTCCACGTGGAACCGACCCTGCAACAGCGCCCGAGCCTTCGCTCCGAGGATCAAATACTGAGACGCTCGCGGACTGGCTCCGTAGCGAATGAAGCGCTGCACATCGTCCTGTTTCTTTGCCGCCCCGTCCGGTCGAGAGAACCCCGAGATCGCCACCGCAAAGTCCACCACATCATTGGCCACCGGCACTCCGCGGACGAGCGTCTGCAATCGCAGCACTTCGTCAGCCGTCAGAATCGGCTGCAGCGTGACAGTCGCGTTGGACGTCGTGCTTTTGACGATTTCCGCTTCTTCCTGCGGCGTCGGATACGTCACCGGAATGTTGAACATGAAGCGATCGAGCTGAGCTTCGGGCAGCGGATACGTTCCCTCTTGCTCGACTGGATTCTGTGTCGCCACCACAAAAAACGGCGGGGCGAGCGTGTAGGTCTGCCGGCCCACCGAGACCTCCAGCTCCTGCATGGCCTGCAACAGCGCGGACTGGGTCTTGGGAGGCGCGCGATTGATCTCATCGGCCAACAAGAAATTCGTGAACAACGGCCCGCGAAAGAACTCCAGCCGCCGCCGACCGGACTCCGGATCCTCCATGATGATGTCAGTTCCCGTGATGTCCGACGGCATCAGGTCCGGCGTGAATTGGATGCGCCGATACTCCATGTTGAGCGATCTCGCCAACGTGCGAGCCATCAGCGTCTTGCCCAACCCTGGCACGCCAATCATCAGCGCGTGTCCGCGACAAAGCAGAGCCACCAACAGGCTGTCGATCACTTGATCCTGACCGATCACCATCTTCGCGATCTCTGCCTTGAGCTTCACGCGAGCCTCACGCAGCCGGGCAACCGCCTCTTCATCAGCGGCCGTCGGAGCCGGATGTGGTGCTGATGTCCCAGAAGCCTTCGGAGCAGTTGTCATGAAACGACCCAATGCCATCAGAAGTGAAGTGAGACCCGCCGCCTATTTTTCTCTGACAGAAGACGAGTTGCTTTTCTCAGCCGGCTTCAGCGAACGGAACGGTACAAAAACTTTCTTCGCCAACGCGCCATCGATCTTGGCCGCCGGAGCCGCCTCGTTTTCCTTGGGGAACAAGTCTTCCGCCCCCTGCCCATCGCCGTTGTCGTCAAGCTGTGCGTGCTCCGTCGGCAGTCGCTTGTCCTGCTGAAACCGCCGCTCAACTTCGCGAGTCACCGCGGTGAATAACTCCGCCACGGAAACTTTCTCATCCCGATCAGTATCGAGCTGTTCCGCCGGCGATTGAAGCACCGTCGCGAGAGCATGCGGAAACTCGGTTTCATTCGACTCGTCATCCGCTGCCGTCGCGGCAATCACGATCCGACCCGGCCGCGAGAGAGGCTTCACGAACCATCCCGAGTTTTGCTGCGTCAGCCAAATCACTTGCTCCCGGCAACGGACTTCGCTGAACCACCGGCCAAAATCCTCCGCAGACGGATCCTTGCCGGCGACATGAAACCAAGCCTGCTTGCCGTCGTAATTTCCATGCCCCAGCGTGAAGACCCACAGGCTGTCTTCGGGTTTCAGCTTCGTCTTCAACTCGTCCACCGCCGCGCGGATCGCATCGGCCGTCAACGCCTGAGCCGCTTCCCCCGGCAGCCGCAACACATGATCGCGCGGAACTTCCAGCGAATCCGTCAGCCACATCTGCCAAGCGTCGGCCGTCGCACGAAACAGTTTCGCGTGCGACTCATCGCCAGGAATGCCCACCAAAATCAGGGCCCAACGTTGACCACTAACCACTTCGGCCTCGGCCTGCTTTGCCCGAGCCAATGATGCCGCATCAGGAATCGCGAGCAACGCCAACACCAAAATCCATTGGGCAATGCCAAGCCCGCTGCACCAACACGGCCATCGACAATGAACCAAAATCATGAGCATCGCTTTCGGTCATTACAACGGTGAGGTCATCATTAGAAAACTCAACGACAGCGGCAAGGCGCGACCTGATTCGCAATCCAAGAATTGATCGCGCGGTGAAGAAACCCGGCTGTTCGGAAAAGCCGGGCTTCTGGAGTCCGATGTAGACGCAGTTTTCTATTGGAATACGGATGATTCCGCCAAAGCATTCCGTTGAATTGCGAGTTCGAACGGCAAGGGAGGCTCGTGGTTCACCGAGGCGATCAAGGCCAGGAGTGGGTGGAGTATTTTGGAAGGCATGCTATTTTCGGAACTCGTTATTCAGGTGAGCTTGTTAGAAGTCTATCGGACTCCGGCGAATCTCGCACAGTTTGTCTCGACCGTTCTGAAATGCGCTGCGGTCTGTGTCGGCTGGCTTCGCAGCCATTGCTCACATCCTTGAAATGGGATTGTCCATTCGCCATTCCGAACTCATCGTCGCAGAAACTTGTGCATCCAATGCCACGCAAGATGTGTTTTCGACGGCCAGATCGCTTCGTTCTGCGGCAAGTGCAACTGCTGCCTGTGCATTGCGGCAAGCGGCTTTTGATTGGGGCTTGATTCCGCAAACGCTTCGGTGGCAACCACGACGCAGCAGTCGTCATCGATGGTCCACAGCCCTACATCGAACTGCCAATGAGCGTTCTTGCACAGCGCGATGCCGTTGTTCGGGTCGTCGTTCCGCGAATCGGCAAACTGGTGAATGTGTGCGGCATCCACAATCGCGCCGAACGAGATCGTTGTGACGCGGTAGCCGGTCAATACGCAGGTGTAGTTGTAAGCCGACACGACATCGACTCGAAACCGGACTAATCGCCCGGCGCTTTCTGCATCATGCGGCACGACGAAACACGCATCGCGCGTGATCTCGTCCGCTTTTGGAACCTCGATGCCGACACGCGGTAAAGCGCGTTCCGCTCGGCCGGCTCGAAGTGAGTTGCGATCAGGACACGACGGGCTTGTTGCCGGAATGCAGGATCGCGGCAAGCCTCAAGAAACGCGGGATCGGGGACGACATACGCGGTCGTCGGACGATGCTTGGACAACTCTCCGCTCGACGCTGGTTACCGCGACACCAACGCCACGGCGTCGTCCTTGAACTCACTCGTAAACACATGACGCTTCTACACGAACTTCGCTTCACTCGTCACAATACGCACTGCATTGCGCGCACGCAAAACGTGGGCAAGTCCACAAACAGTTCAATGTGCGTGTTGTTGCACCGACTGATTCAAAGGGGCACGTTGCACGCGCTCTGCTCATGCAGCCAAGCATACCATTCCAACAAGCCGTCGCCGCGGGTCGCCGAGATCTGAAAAACACGCAGACCAGGATTGACCTCACGCGCGAACGCAAGGCACTGGTCGACATCGAAGCGGACATAGGGCAGCAGGTCGATCTTGTTGAGAATCATCACCTGGCTGGCGCGGAAGGCGTGCGGATACTTGACCGGTTTGTCCTCTCCTTCGGTGACCGACATGATGACCACCTTGGCACGCTCTCCCAGATCAAAGAGTGCCGGACAAACCAGGTTCCCGACGTTTTCGATCATCACCAACGAATGGAGTGGCGGATCGAGTTGCCGCAATGCTCGGGCCGTCATGTCCGCTTCCAGGTGGCAACCGGTCCCGGTATTGATCTGCACCACTTTGCAGCCCGTGGCCTGAATGCGCTCGGCGTCATGGAGGGTCGCCTGGTCCCCCTCGATCACACAGATCGGCAGTTTGCTTCCCAGCTCCCGGATCGTACGTTCCAATAGCGTCGTCTTGCCTGCCCCTGGTGAGCTGATCAGGTTCAGTGCCAGAATGTCGCGTCCCACAAACCAGCCCCGATTGCGCTCTGCGATGAGATTGTTCTTGGCCAGTACTTGCTCTTCGAGGCGGATGATTCTGCCACGCTGTTGTGCAGGGACCGGCGCGGTTTCATGTCGATCGGTGTGGTCGTGGTCATGATCGTGGTCGTGGTCATGATCGTGGTCATGATCGTGGTCGTGAACTGTTTCCAAACTCAGCTTCTGGCCGGTTTGCAGGTCGGTTAGCATGGGGCGCGCGTTGTCGGAGCATCCGCAAGTAAGGCACATTCAGGCCACCTCCAGCTCTTTGATTTTCAATTCCTCTCCGGCGATCCATTCCAGGTCCGTGCTGCCGCAAGAGCAGAGACCAATTGGCCGGTCCAGGGTGACGTGACTGCCGCAGACACGGCAGCGAGCCAGCCCTGATGGTTCGATGATTTCCAACTCAGCGCCTTCGGCTGCTGTCCCCTCGGCACACAGTTCGAAGCAAAACCGCACTGCGTCGGGCAACACGACAGACAGCCTGCCGATTTCCAGAACGATGCGTCTGACCTTCCCGCCCTGAGCATGACTACAGACGACATCGATAATATCCTGAGTGATTGCCAACTCGTGCATGAACCACCCGTCGGAACGTGCCGAAGGAGCCCTTCGGGACAACTCGATGAACCGGATTCCGTCGCCGTCATCGTAATCGGCAACAGTCGAATCGGATAGACCCGGGATACCTGGCATTCACCGCCTTCGGATACCGTATCGAGTGGTTTTTGATACGATGCCGATAAGTTCCTCGACGACGCCAATACGCGGAGCCGAAACGGCAAACGGAGTTCTCGTGGTGAGAATCCTGCTGATTGACGACGATTCCGAGTTCAGCAGTTTTTTGCGAGCGGCTCTCGAGACGATTGGCCACCGCGCGGATTGTCTGGAGGGAACCGAAGGCGCTCTGGCGGTGCTGGCGCAGGGTGACTACGACGTGGTGCTGCTGGACAACAAGCTGCCGGGGTTGTCGGGGATCGAATTCCTCGCCGGCCTGAAGCAACGGGAAATCTACATTCCTGTGATCCTGATGACCGGAGATCCATCGGCGGATACCGCCATCCAAGCGATGAACCTTGGGGCCTTCGACTACGTCGTCAAGCTGCTCGAATTCGACAATTTTCTTGACGACTTAACACCGAAGATCCGCGATGCGGCCGCCATCGTCCGATCGACGAAGGAGCACGTCCGCCTGCCCGGCGACACGGCTCCCGGAGTCGCGCTGCAAATGCTGGGGAACAGCCGACCGATGCAGGATGTTTACAAACTCATCGGCAAGGTGGCTGGCAGCATCGTTCCGGTGCTGATCCAGGGAGAAACGGGGACCGGAAAGGAGTTGGTGGCGCAGGCGATCCACAGCAACAGTCCTCGTTGCAACAGACCGTTCGTTGCCTTGAATTGCACGGCGCTGAATGAGAACCTGCTCGACGACGAGTTGTTCGGCCACGAACCACGATCCTTCTCGGGCGCAGGAGAGAAGCTGCGCAAGGGGCGCTTCGAGCACGCGCACGGCGGAACCCTATTTCTGGGGTTCTTCTGGGTCTGGAGTGGCAGATGTTAACGGTTGGTGTTTTTGGAAGAAGGTTTTCTGAGGCATTGCAGAGGTGTTCAAAGTGCCCCGGAGGAGGGATCTCCTCCGAGGCCGGCGCTTTGACGCACCTCTGGTCGG
>CAYSHJ010001141.1:0-2509 GCA_964430385.1 uncultured Planctomycetaceae bacterium | reverse complement strand
TGCGAATCCAAATTCGCTGAGCATCAAGACGATTCTGAACGGGCAGACGATGCAGGACTGGAACACCGACGACATGATCTTCGACGTACCGACGCTGATCGAATTCCTCAGCGGCAGCACGTTGCTGTTGCCGGGGACGGTGATCCTGACTGGCACGCCGCACGGAGTCGGTGGTGCTCGCAAGCCGCCGGTATTTTTGAAGCACGGCGACACGGTCACGGTCCAGATCGAGAAGATCGGCTCGCTGACGAACCCGGTGCAGGACGAGGCAACCTAGTCATCTCGTTCCGCGAGATGATGTTGGTCGCGCTGCAAGCCGGCAGGATGTCGAACTTGGCAATCATGGTCGGGTGTTCAAATTTCGAATTTTGCCGGCTATTGTTCTCCATTAGTCATCGCGTATCTCAGGCACAATCTGAAATTTGAACACCCGACTCTGGGGAGTTCGTGGCAGTTCACGCGGAGCGGTTTCGATGTTTGCTCGACGTTCGTTTTTCAGTCTCTTGAGTGTGTTTGGCCTCACGGTGCTGTTTTGTTTCGTCGCGGTGCTGGCCGAAGATACGCCACAACCAAACTTCGCTCAGGGACAGCCAGTCTTCAAGGTTGACGACATCGCGTTCTTCGAAAAGGATGTCCTCCCGATCCTGCGGGCCAATTGCTTCGCCTGTCACGGAGCGGAGAAGAAACTTCAAGGCGGGCTGCGGCTGACGAATCGTGAGGAGATTCTCAAAGGTGGCGAAAGCGGGCCGGCGGTGGATCTCGAGAAGCCGAATGAGAGTCTGTTGTTACAGGCGATTCAATACGACGGCCTGATGATGCCGCCGAAAGGCAAACTGCCACAAATTCAGATTGAGATTTTGACGCAGTGGGTCATGCGCGGCTTGCCCTGGTCGGACAAAGCAGCGGCTGAGGCGAAGAAGTCTCACGGCCCGCCGATCGTTGATGATGAAGCTCGGAATTTCTGGGCGTTTCGGCCGGTCGTGCGGCCCACGATTCCGAAAGTGCGCGACGCGAAGTGGGTGCGGAATCCGATTGATGCGTTCGTCTTGGCGAAGCTCGAAGCGAACGGAGCGAAGTCGGCGCCGGAAGCCTCGAAGACAACGTTGTTGCGGAGACTGCATTACACCGTCACCGGCTTACCGCCGGCAACGGATGAGATCGACGAGTTTCTCAACGATGAATCGCCGCGGGCTTACGAGCGTGTCGTCGATCGGCTGCTGGAGTCGCGTCATTACGGCGAGCATTGGGGGCGGCATTGGCTCGACCTTGTCAGGTACGCCGAGTCGAATAGCTTTGAACGAGACAACTCGAAGCCGGTTGTTTGGCGATACCGTGACTATGTGATTCGCTCGTTCAACGCCGACAAATCGTATGACCGATTTATTCGCGAGCAGTTGGCCGGCGATGAACTCGACGAGGTCACGACCGACACGATCATCGCGACCGGTTACTACCGCCTGGGCCTGTGGGACGATGAGCCGGCCGATCCGCTGCTGGCGTATTACGACGGCCTGGACGACATCATGGCCACAACCACGCAGACGTTTCTTGGGCTGACGGCGAATTGTGCTCGCTGTCACGATCACAAGCTCGACCCATTCCCGCAGCGCGACTACTACAGCTTGCTGGCGTTCTTCCACGGCGTGCGGCATTACGGCAATCGCAGCGATGAGTCGGTGGCCGTCAATTCCTTGCGATTCATCGGCGACGAGTCGGCTCGCGAACGCCAGAAGGCCGGCGTCGCCGAATGGGAGGCGAAGCTGGCGGAGCTTTCGAAGCAGATCGCCGCCGTCGAGGACTCCGTCAAAGTCAAACTCACGGGCGGAGAGATTGACGACTTCAAGTTCGAGCGGCAGCGACTGTTGATCCTTCGCAAGCATCGCGGCGAGTTGATCTCGGCCGAAGAATTCGACCGCTACGAGTCGCTCCGCAAAGGACGCAGTCAACTCGAACGTCAGCGGCCAAGAGTTCTCGAACAAGTCTTGTGCGTGACCGAAGAGGCCAAGCCACGCGATACGTTCATCCTTGTACGCGGCAATCCCCAGTCGCACGGTGAGCGCGTCGAGCCGGCATTCCCGTCGGTGTTGCTCGACGTGAATGCAAACCGGCCGGAGATCCCGTCACGCCGTGAAGGGACACAAACAGCGGGTCGTCGTCGCGTGCTGGCCGAATGGATCGGGAGTCCGCACAACCCCCTGACCGCTCGCGTGATGGTCAATCGCGTCTGGCAATTTCACTTCGGCCGAGGCCTCGTGCGGTCGTCGAGCAACTTTGGGTACCAGGGCACACCGCCGACGCATCCGGAATTGCTCGACTGGCTGGCACGTGAGTTCGTCTCCGGCGACATGAAGCTGAAGTCCCTGCATCGGCTAATTCTGACGTCGGCCACGTTTCGCATGTCGAGCTTGCCGGAAGGTGTTCAATCGAAAATCGAAAATCGAAAATCGAAAATCGAAGATCCCGAGAACGATTGGTTGTCGCACTTCGACGTGCGGCGGCTGACGGCGGA
>CAYSHJ010001140.1:0-8603 GCA_964430385.1 uncultured Planctomycetaceae bacterium | reverse complement strand
CAGCGACCGTTCGCGACATTTCCGCGAAGACAACCAACCTATTCAACCCCGCAGTTCGGAACAACGAGTGGCCTTTCCGCAGTTCTCCGATAAGCTAGGCCAATTGGGACGCATCCCGGCTCAGCGACCGGGAATTGCTGTTGCGCAACGCGCTCGTCGCCGGCGCAGCCACGCTGGTCGCGTTGATCATCCAGGGTGTTTGGTTTGGCATTGTGAGGGGTTGGACCTTTCTCGATCTCGATACGCAACTGGTGATTGGTTGTCTGGGTTTCGTTCCATTGCCTCTGAGCTGCCTATGGATCAGCCGTTGGTATGCGGGCCACTGGATTCTGGAACGACAGAGCCGGGCAGTGCGCGGTCGGCTGTGTGCGTGGTTGCTCACGCCGTGGCTAATCGCCACATGCGGAATCATGGCCTTTCGCGTTTTGGAGATTCCGGGAATCGGAATTGAACCGCCGACTCGACAACAACTGCTGACGCTCAATGCCGAGGAACGTCACACCGCCGAGATGTATCGATCCGTGGCGACTGCGGTCGGACAACGTGCGTCGGACTCAGAAATTGCTGATCGTCTGCGACAGTCGAAAGATCTGATCGACAAACTCATGGAGGCATCGCGCCGCTCGGTGGGAGCACTGGCCGGTGATCCGTCCGAACAACGACGCATGGCCGAGTTGCTCTTCCGGTTCATCTCGATCGCGGATGGAGTGGCTCACGAGACGAAAGATTTCGACACGTCGCTGGAACTCTGTTCGACCTCCATGTGTGTGATGCAGCATTGGCGACAGACCGCCGATTGCACAGGCAACATGGACAGCCGCGATGTGGAGCGGCAAGTACTCAGCCTTCTGCGACATCGACTGGCGACCGTCACGCTCAAACCGGATCAATACCGCGAGGTAGCCCGCCGAGTCGCCTCAGGGGACGGTCCGTTCCAGTCGTTCCCTCGAAATTGTGGGTGGAGTTACCGTGAGGCGCTCGACAGTCTGCGGGATGGATCGCAACTCGTTCACACTTCTAAGTGGGAAGTCCAAAGGGCTCTCGAGACGTCGTGGACACTGTGGATTCCAGGGGAATTGGCTCGTGCTCGCCGACTCTTGCGCCTGGAATATGCGATTGCCAAGGCCGATCCGTGGCGCGGCGAGATCAGGGAGGTCGGCGGACAGCCAATCAACTCGCTCATGATTCAGACGAGAGTGCTCCGCTCGAAAACTCCCATTGTCCCCGCTCTGATCGGTGACGTTTCGGTGCATGGGGAATGGCCAACCAGAATCTTTGGTTTGCAACTTGTTCCTATTTCGGCCCGGAAGCGCATGCTGCAGATGTGGCTGGAGTTGCAGGCCGAAAAGATCGAACGGGGTGAGTGGCCTGCTACTTGGAAAAGTTTGCAGAAGCAAGACTCCTACGGTGACTGGATCGAATACCGACCACAGGGAATTTTGGGGATAAAAGCTCCTCAGCCGATTGTGGTACGAGGCTTGGTTAAAGATCAAACTCGTCCTTCAAGGCGACGAGCCTTGCCTGGTCTATTTCCGGACTGCAAAAAATCGAATGCCATTACCGGACGCACTGATCACGGCCGAAGGGGGGAATGATCGCGACCTCAAAGCACGAAGTCTGATCGTCGAGTTGCTCAACCCGCCAGCGAAGCCGCAGTGAACGTAACCGTTCCGCCGTCGCAGATGAGTGATAATACTTTGTCCTCGGAGTGGAACTGGCCGGTGGCGTTGACTTCACATTCGCAGCGTAGATTTCGTCGGGTGGCGGGATTGTCCGGTCACGATCCCAGAACTGCAGCTTAGAAACCTGCTGGTCGAATCTCTGGGGCATTTTGTACGATGCACCGCGAAGGGAATCCGATCATGCAGCACACCGCTTTGCTGGTTCCACAATCCGAGATCACAAACTTTTGCCAACGTCATCACATTCAGCGGTTGGCGTTGTTTGGGTCTGTGCTGCGCCCGGACTTTGCGCCGGAGAGCGATGTGGACGTGTTGGCCGAGTTCAAGCCAGGACATGTGCCCGGCCTCGCATTCTTCGCCATGCAAGAAGAACTCTCCGCGTTGTTTGGCCGGCAAGTGGACCTGAACACGCCGCAGTGTCTGAGCAAGTATTTTCGGGACGACGTGCTGGCTCAGGCGAAGGACTTGTATGTCGCACCATGACGATTCGATTCGGCTGCGTCACATGCTCGACGCCTGCCGTGAGGCGGTGCAGTTCTCGCAAGGCCGGTCGCGCAACGATTTGGACTCCGACCGGTTGTTTCAGTTGGCGATGTTTCGGTTGGTCGAAATCATCGGCGAAGCGGCGTCTCACTTGAGCAAAGAAACACACGCGCTCCATGTCGGCATTCCGTGGCCACAAATCATCAGCACTCGCAATCGCCTCATTCATGGTTACGACCAGATCGACCATGACATCCTGTGGAACATCTTGACGCAGGACTTGCCTCCGTTGATTCCCACGTTGGAAGGCATCGTTTCGAAGCCGTGAGTGACCTGGTGTTGAAGGTCAAGGATCTGCTCCGCGGTTCGCCGGACTCTCGGCGACGGGTTCAGCGCGGTGACGAACCCCGCATCGACGGCCACGCGGTTCGGCAAACGGCCCGTCAACTGGCGAGTCCGCTCCAACGTGGGAACCAACAACGCCGTGTCCTGGCTGTGAGCCAACACGTCGTAGCCCAGAATCAACGGACTGTGCCGGTCGATCATCAACATCGTGTCGTAGAGCGGCCGAAACACCTTGAATTTGTCGAGTCCCAACGCGGCCTGCGGGTCGCTGACGCTGATCACCACCCGCTTCTCCGGCAAGCGTTCGGAGGGACATTTGCGAGCGTTCGCCGCCAGACGCGGTTGCAACAACTCGTTCGCTCGCCGATAACGATCCTGTTGCTGGGCTCGGCCGCCAGGCGTGCCCGCCAGCCACTGACTTTTTTTTCCTCCGCCGAAGGTAAGCGTGCTGGATTGAGCAACAGGACACAGTGTGGCGTAGTGCGTCTAACGCAATCCCGTCTTTGCAAGCCATGCAACTATGGCAGTTCCGACTCGTTCTTTTCGCTGCGGCAGTCTCCACTCAGAAATAAAATGACAGAACTTGATTGCTTTTGATCGATTTTGATGCAATCATTTCTGCACGACGAAAAGCCTGAGGACGAGGGTGAGGGTCATGCTGGTCGATGAACGGCGAACGAAACTCCTGAAAAAGATCGAGGAAAGAGGGTTTGTCTCGATTCAGGAGCTGGTCGAGTCGCTCCAAACCAGCGAATCGACGGTGCGGCGGGATTTGGAATATCTTGACGAAACGTCAAAACAAGTCAGGAGGACTCGGGGCGGGGCGGCGTATGTCGGCGAGTCGATCACGGCGTTCGACGAGCGGCGGTTTCAGGCGTTGGGGCAAAAGGAACGGATCGCAAGGGTCGTCGCGGACCTGATTGAACCGCAGGAAGTGGTGCTGCTGGATGGGGGGACCACGACGCTGGAAGTGGCGCGGGCACTCCTAGGTAAACCGCTGCAAGTCGTTACGAACTCGATGCCGATTGTCGGATTGTTCGTCAATCAGCCGAACATCGAACTGATCGTCATCGGCGGCTACGTCTATCCCAAGACCGGCGTCGCGCTCGGCGACCTGGCGGTGGCCATGCTGAAGAACGTCCATGCTCGGCGGTTGGTGATGAGCGTCGGAGGCATCACCGAAGCCGGACTTTTTAACAGCAACTCCTTGTTGGTCGAGACGGAACGCCAAATGATCGCCGCCGCCGAGGAAGTCATCGTCGTCACCGACAGCAGCAAGTTTGGACATCGCGCACTGGCCCATCTGGCTCCGTTGTCGGCGGTGCATCGGCTGGTGGTCGACGGCGGCATCTCGGCCGAGTGGCGCGAGGTTGTTGAGCAGGCGGGAATCAAACTGACGGTTGTTGAAGATTGAAACAGACCTTACCGGGCTTGCCCCGGTGGCTCGCGGGATTTTGCACTACTCCGAGTTATCGCTCGACTGAAGTAGTGCAAAATCCCGCGAGCCACCGACAAAAGGTCGGTGGGGTGAAGGCAAATAGATGGCAGCGACTCACTACAACCCAGCCGAAGTCGAGGCGATTGTTCGCGAAGTTCTTTTGAAACATCTCCCCGGCGCGGCGGCTCCGAAGAAGCCGAATCCGCTCGTTGTCAACATTTCCGCTCGGCATGTGCATTTGTCGGATGAGCATGTCGAGGTGCTGTTCGGCAAGGGAGCCAAGCTGGAGGTTCACAAAGAGCTGTATCAAGACGGCTACTTCGCCTCGAAGCAGACGGTCATGGTCGTCGGGCCTCGCAAACGAATGCTGCCAGACGTGCGAGTGCTCGGCCCGTGCCGGCCTTCGCAGGTGGAACTGGCTTTCACGGACGCGATCTCGTTGGGAATCGACGTGCCGGTGCGGATCAGCGGCGATCATCACGACACGCCGGGCTGCGTGCTCGTGGGTCCGAAGGGAGTCGTGGAACTCAAGGCCGGAGTGATCCGGGCCATGCGGCATGTCCACATGGGGCCGGCCGACCTTGAACACTACGGCGTGAAAAATGGTGATGCGATGCATTTGCGGATCGAATCGCCAGGATGCACGACGGTGCTGGAAAACCTCATCGTGCGTGCCGACCCCAGGGTGAAGCTCGAAGTCCACATCGACACGGACGAAGGCAACGCCGTCAACCTGGACGCCGCGATGAAAGTTGAATTGATCAGTCCGAAGCCATGTGCGTGTCACAAGCATTGAGATTTGTAGGGTGGGTCGAGCATCGAGACCCATCACTTTGCGATTTTGAATCTTGGTGGGTCTCGCGATGCTCGACCCACCCTACGGGAGAAAGTTCATGGCAGCGAAAGTGTCAGAAGCGTTGGGAATGATCGAGACTAAAGGTCTCGTCTGCTTGGTAGAAGCGGTGGACGCGATGTTGAAAGCGGCCAACGTGCAAATGATCGGCTGGGACAAAGTCGGCAGCGGCTTGGTCACGGCGTTTGTGGTGGGTGACGTCGCCGCCGTGAAGGCCGCGATCGACGCTGGAGCCGCCGCCGCCAGCAAGATCGGCGAGGTTGTCAGCGTCCAAGTCATTCCCCGGCCGCACGAAGAACTCGCCGCGGTTCTGCCGGGACCGAAAGCGGGCGGCAAGTCAGCAGGCTAATTTTCAGCCACGGATGAAACACAGAGGGAACACGGATCAGGCTCGAGGCAGATATCAAGAGTTTGTTTGTCTTATCCGTGTTTAGTCCGTGTTTAATCCGTGTTTAATCCGTGTTTGCTCTGTGGCCATAACTGTTTTCCTTCTCGTTCAAATACAGGTGACTCGTCATGAAGGGTGAAGCAATCGGTCTCATTGAGACCAAAGGGCTGGTCGCACAGATCGAAGCATCGGATGCGATGCTGAAGGCGGCCAATGTCAGTTTGGTGAAGCAAATCCAGATCGGCGGTGCGTACGTCACCACGATCATCCGTGGCGACGTCGGCTCCGTGCGAGCGGCGGTCGATGCGGGAGCGGCCGCGGCCTCGAAGGTGGGCGAACTTGTCTCGGCTCACTTGATCGCTCGGCCGGGCGAGAGTTTGTTGGAGCACTTTGTTTAATCCCTTGGAGTGCGGTGTGACCCAGATGCTGGGTGCCCCAACACCGCCCTCCATTCATTGCGCGATCGACGTCGTTTGAAATTGCGACGCCAACTGCGGAATTGATGGAGGGCGGCGTCAAGCCGCCGCACTCCAGGAGTAATCATGAAAGTTCTCGTCGCGAATCTTGGCTCTACGAGTTTCAAGTATCGGCTGTTCGATATGTCGAACGAGTCGCAGATTGCTCGTGGAGGCATTGATCGCATCGGGCAGGCTCAGTCGGCATGCTTTGTCGAGATCGGCGGGCGGCGCGAGGAAACGACTCAGCCGGTCAACGATCATGCGGCGGCGGTGAGGATCTGTCTCGACCAACTCACGCATCCGGAGTACGGCTGCTTGAAGTCGGTGTCCGAGGTTGCGGCGATCGGGTTCAAGGCGGTATTCGCGGGAAATCTCAGCGGCGTGCGGATCGTCGATGACGCGCTGCTGGCGAAGATGGAAGACTTCGCCGATATCGCTCCGGCTCACAATCCGATGTACGCGAAAGCGATGAGACAGCTTCGGTCGGCGTTCCCAAAGATTCCGCTCGTGGCCGCGCTAGAAACGGCGTTTCACGAAACGATCCCACCGGAGAATCGGCTGTACGCGATCCCTTACGAGTGGTCCGAAGACTACGAAATCAAACGCTGGGGCTTTCACGGTGCGAGCCATCGGTATCTCAACACGCGGATCGCGGAGTTGATTTGCGATCCACAGGCGAGCGGGGCGGCGTCAGCCCCTCGGTTGTCTGCCGGTCCAGCAGCAGACCGGGGGGCTGACGCCGCCCCGCTCGCCAAGAGGAGTGAGTTGCGAGTCATCACCTGCCACCTCGGCGGCAGCAATTCGTTGTGTGCGGCACGAGGCGGGAAGTCGCTGGCGAATAGCCTCGGCATGAGCCCTCAGACCGGACTTCCGCACAACAATCGAGTTGGAGACTTCGATCCGTTCGCGTTGCCGATCCTGCTGCGGAAGACCGGCAAGCCGCTGGAAGTGTTGCTCGAAGAATTGTCGAGCAAAGGCGGACTGCTCGGAGTCAGCGGACTCAGCGGCGACGCGAGAGACCTTGAAGAGGCTGCGGCGAAAGGTCATGCGCGAGCCAAGCTGGCGCTCGATGTCTTCATCTCGTCGATCCGGCACTATCTCGGAGCGTACCTGACGATCCTGGGCGGAGCGGACGTGATCGTCTTCAGCGGCGGCATCGGCGAGAACAGTTCGCTGATCCGCTCAGGCGTGTGTCGCAACATGAGTTGGGCCGGCATCGAACTGGATGAGGCAAAGAACACCAGCATCCCACGCGGATCGGAAGCGAAGATTTCGACAGACAACAGCCAGACACAGATTTGGGTTCTGCCGACGAACGAAGAGATTGTCGTTGCTCGGCAGAGCGTGGAAGCGGTCACTCGCCAATGAAACAACCCCACCGAGCTTGCCTCGGTGGTTCCAGGCTTCTGCACTACTACTTCTACTTTTCATCGAGGTGGAGTAGTGCAAAGGCCCGCGAGCCACCGGGACAAGACCGGTGGGGTGAGAGGACATCGGGAATGTTTATCGGACGCATCACAGGCAGCTTGGTTTCGACGCAGAAGGTCGAGTCGATGGTCGGCCAGAAGCTGCTGGTCGTCGAGCCGTTGCGTGTCGATGAGAAAGATCAAAGCAGCCTCAAGTCGACCGGGCGGACGTTTATCACGGTCGATCCACTCGGATGCGGCGAGGGGCAGGTCGTGTTGTGCGTGCAAGGTTCGAGTGCTCGGTTCACACCGGAAACCAAAACGCTGCCGATCGACTGCACGGTCATCGGCATCGTGGACACGGTGCAGGTTCACGGCAAGACGGTGTTCAAGGCGGAGTGAGTAGGTTGGGACTCCGTCCCGACGTGTGGTGAAGATGGTCGGGACGGAGTCCCAACCTACGAGTGAGTGAGATCATGCCCCAGCAAAGAGAAATGACGCCTGAGCAATACGCCGCATTGGAGCCCGACAAGGCGCTCTTCACGATGCGGATCATTGCGGGTGCGTTGATTGGCGGCGTGGTGACGTTTGCCGGTGTCGCGAGCGTCGTCGTCTTCGGCCAAGCTCCGGCGGCTCAGCCGGGTGGGCAACCGCCGGCTCAGAATGGGTCCGAGATCGTCATGTACCTTGCGATGGCGTTCGCTGCGGTCGCGGTCGTGATGAGCTTTGTCGTGTCGAATCTGGTCTCGGCGGCGGGCGTGAAGGGCGTTGCCAAGATGGCTAAGGACGGGACAGCGACTGGGCCGAAGGAATTGTTTGGGCGGCTGCTCGCGGTGGCTCAGACCAAGGTGATCATCGCTTTGGCTCTGGTCGAAGGGGCGGCGTTCTTCAACTTGATCGCGTTCATCATCACGAAGTCGCTGATTCCGCCAGCCGTCGTCGGAGCGTTGCTGCTAGTCATGGCGATTCACTTTCCGACGAAGTTCAAATTGGCTCGCTGGCTGGAAGACCAGCAGCGGTTGTTGAGTTAGGCCAAAGGGTTTTGTTTGAGTCCCGTCAGGGACGATCGACAATAGCCCAGCCCTTCAGGGCTGGGACATGAAGGAAATAAACGAGAGAAGTCCCGTTAGGGACGACAGAACAAATCGATCAACGAGGACTCTGTCGTCCCTAACGGGACTCAATCCAAGGAAATCAACTTTGAACCCAGCACTGAAGTGCTGGGCTATTCTCGGATGTCCCTGGCGGGACAAATTGCAAGCGGACAAGTAACAGACGAGTTCAGCCCAGCCCCAATCCAGAATTCAAACAACCTCTCTTTGAGAGATTTTCAATATGTCCACAGAAGCCACCATTCGTGCGGTCGTCCAAGAAGTCCTCACGCAACTCCAAAAGCGCAACGGGTTCACCGCGAGCAAGCCTCGCAACGGGGACTTTGGTGTGTTTGCCAATGTCGATGATGCAGTCGCAGCGGCGAACGATGCGTTTCAGAAGTTGCGGCAGACGTCTCTCGAAGTGCGGGCCAAGGCCATCGAGTGCGTGCGGCAGGT
>CAYSHJ010001139.1:0-4209 GCA_964430385.1 uncultured Planctomycetaceae bacterium | reverse complement strand
CACATGCTCGCCCAGCGGCAGCCGGACGTCTTCTTCTTTCACGCCCTTCAGGACGTGACCGGTGTCGCCGATCGTCACTTCGATGAGTTCTTCGGTGATCTCCAGATGCAGTGTGCCCGATTTGCCACGCACGACAAACACAATCCCCAGCAGCACCACCACGGCAGCCGCCACCGACACCAGAATCGTCGTCCTCGATTTCTTCCCCTGGCTGGCTTTCGACAAACGCAGCCGCTCCGATTGCTTGATGGTCAGAGACTGCTCGGTGCGCGGATCAGTCCCCGCCTCGCCCGCCGACGAGATCATCGTCTCGGCGACTCCCGACGACGGGACCACCGCAGTTCCCTTCGAGCCGACCGGAGTCGCACTCGTCGCGGACGAACTCTCTTCACCGCTCATCTGCCGCAGGAACTGTTGCAGCTCATTCCCGCTGCCCACGCTGAGACCGCTCGTCGTCGTGTTCGAGTTCGGTTGAATCGCAATCGTCGGCGAGCCGCCTGAAAGACAGCGTTCCAACTCAGCCATCACTTGAGTCATCGTTTCCGGCCGATCCTCCGGCCGCTTCGCAACCATGCGGCGGCAGACCGAGTCGAGTGCCGTCAACGTAGCCGCGTCGCTCCGCGACACGGATTCCGAGCGGCCATCGACTCCCGATGACGCAGTTGACAATCCCACGCCGAGCGACGTTCGGCTTTCCTGTCGCGTAGCGACAGGGCTACTTTGAAGCGACGCGGCCAACTCCGGAATCGCCCCGTGCTGATGCGCCATCAGCTTCTTCATCATCGTGTCGCCGTCGTACAGACACCTGCCGGTCAGCAAGTAGTACAGCGTGCAGCCCAGCGAATAGATGTCGCTCCGAGCATCCGCGTGCTTGGTGTCCATCGCCTGTTCGGGGGACATGTAATCCACCGTCCCCATGATCGTCCCGGTGCTCGTCAGCCCCGCGCCTTCGGAGTTGCCACCGACCGCCCCTTCGATTCGAGCCAGCCCCATGTCGAGGATCTTCACCGTCCCCTTCTGGTCGATCAGCAGATTCGCCGGCTTGATGTCGCGATGAATAACCCCCTGCTCGTGAGCGAACTCCAGCCCCCGCGCGGCTTGAATGATGCACTGCACCGCCTGCTCGACAGGCAACGGTCCGTGCTTCTTCACGAACGCCGACAAGTCGCTGCCATCGACGTACTCCATCACCAGGAAGTGCGTCCCTTTGGCCTCGTCCGCGTCATCGGCGGCGACAATGTTGGGGTGCCGAAGCTTGGCCGCGGCCTCGACCTCGCGATGAAACCGCTTCAACGCATCTGGCGTCTTGACCGCTGCTGGCGACATGACTTTGAGCGCGACCATCCGCTTCATGCGCTTGTGCTCGGCCTTGAGCACTATCCCCATGCCACCCTGCCCCAGCTTGTCGAGGATGACATAGTTCCCCAACGTCAGCGAATTCCCCTTGCCGGCATAAAGCTGTTCGGCCTGAAACTTGGTCAGACGCTTCTGCTTGACCAACTCGCGAGCGAGCTGCTCGCCGTCCGAATGCGACGCCGAGCCAGGAGCGAGTGACGCGAGCGATTCACGCAACTGCTCCTCCGACATCACTCCGGACGACGCCAATCGCTGAGTAAATTGCTCGACCGTCAACGGCATGAAGAACTCCCGTGTCGGAGTAACAGTCGAGCAATGATATCTCTCGCGACGAGCATACAAAACTGGTCTGCTTCGTGTTGAAACCTAGAGGCCGTTTCAAAAATAACCCGAAGCGTGAGCGAGGGTCGATTCCACAGCGGATTTCCCGACACCCTCGCTGACGCTTCGGGTTAGTTTGCGGCAGCTCATTCCCGGCTACCTCACCGCTTCTGCAGGGCATGCTGCATTCGAGGTCCGCTCACATACGGGTTGTCTTGCAGAAAGAAACGGAGTTCCAAACCGTGGCCTGACGTGACGCCGATGCGCGGCGACACGACAATCTGGCGATCGCTGACCACGGCAGCGTCGGGCTCTTCGATCCAGAGGCGAGTTCCGCGTGTGAGATCCCAGCCGTCCAAGCGTCGGTCAACGGCGAACGCGTCGCAGAGTCGAGCCGGGCCACGTGCCAGATCGATCGACTGGCACTGACGACGTTGCTGCATGAGTTCGATCCCATGCAGAGGCCGCACCGCGCGAATGAGCACGGCACTGGCGATGCCGCGCGATTCCGTCACGGCATTCAAGCAATGCCGTCCGTGAATCGGAAAGACGTACAACAATCCCGCGCGGCCGAACATCGTCGCGTTCTTAGGTGTCATCCCGCGAAACGAATGGGACGCCGGGTCGCACGACGCGAGATAGGCTTCCGTTTCCACGACGGCTCCGCCACACAGTCCGTGTGGAGTTCGCCGAACGAGATGCTTTCCGATCAACTCGCGCGCCACTTCCACCGGATCTCGATCGTAGAAGTCTCGTGTCAGCACGGCCATCGCTTGTCTCTTCCCGCCGTCAATGCAGGCAGCCAGTCACGTCGGTTCGTCATGGTGGTACTCCCAATTGATGAAGTCTCGCAGACCCAACCCCTATTTCTTCGGTTCGATCACGCCGCCGTCCCATTCGATCTGGCACCCCGGCAACGCGGCCGAGAGCTTCTTCACGCCTGCCTCGGTGACCTTCGTCTTCTTGACGTTTAGGAAAACGAGCTTCGTGTATTCGGCGAGACGCACCAGCCCGGCATCGGTCACTTGGGTATCGACCAGAAAAAGTTGCGTGAGATTCTTGCAATCCTGGAGGTGGACCAGCCCCGCATCGCTCACCTTTGTTTGGGCCAGATTAAGGAACGTGAGGTTCTTGTAATTTCTGAAGTGGACCAACCCCGCATCACTCACCTGGCTAGCGTACACATCAATTGTCGTGAGGTTCTTGCAATCTCGGAAGTGGGCCAACCCCGCATCGGTCACCTTTGGGCTGTTGTAAAGACCAAGGGCCAGGAGGTTCTTGCAATCCTGGAAGTGAGCCAGCCCTGCATCGGTCAGATTGCTGTCTTGAAGGGCCAGCGACGTGAGGTTTTTGCAATTTTTGAAGTGGGCTAGCCCCGCATCCGTCACCTGCTGGTCGGTCCTCAAATTCACGCCCCTGAGTTCAAACACCCCGCCGGGCACATCGCCGACAGTCGCGATCGGCCGTTCCTGACCGTTCTCCGTGATCTTGATGGTGCCGCCGATCGACAGCACCCACTCGGCGGCGCGGCGGTCGGGATCGGCGGCGAGCGGCTCGATCACGCCGCCATCCCATTCGATCTTGCACCCCGGCAACGCGGCCGAGAGCTTCTTCACGCCCGCCTCGGTGACCTTCGTGTTCTTGACGTTCACGGAAACGAGTTTCGGACAGCCGGAGAAGTGAGCCAGCCCCGCATCGCCCACCTGGGTATTGATCAGAATCAGGGTTGTGAGGTTCTTGCAGTCCTGGAAGTGGGCCAGCCCCACATCGCTCACCTTTGTTTGGCCCAGATCAAGAAACGTGAGGTTCTTGCAATCTTTGAAGTGGGCCAATCCCGCATCGCTCACCTGGGTATTGGGGAGATGAAGTTGCGTGAGGTTTTTGCAATCCCGGAAGTGGGCCAGCCCTGCATCGGTCACCTTTGTACTGCCCAGGCAAAGGTACGTGAGGTTCTTGCAATCTTTGAATTGAGCCAGACCCGCATCGCTCACCGGGGTTTGGAGCAGGTCAAGGAAAGTGATGTTCTTGCAATCCTGGAAGTTGGCCAGCCCCACATCGCTCACTTGGCTACCGCCCAGATCAAGGTACGTGAAGTTCTTGCAATCTTTGAAGTGGGCCACCCCCGCATCGCTCACCTGGGGACTGTAGTGCAGACCAAGCCCCGTGAGGTTCTTGCAGCCCTGGAGGTGGACAAGACCCGCGTCGGTCGCCTTCGGGTTATACTGCAGGTCCACGAACTTGAGTGCAAACGCGCCCGAGGGCAAGCCGCTCACATCCCTGATCGACCGTTCCTGACCGTTCTCCGTGATCTTGATGCCGCCGCCGATCGACAGCACCCACTCGGCGGCGCGGCGGTCGGGATCGGGGGGCGTGATCGGCGAGCCATCCGCGTTGACCCACTTCGCGGCGACGATCTGGCCGTGATGGTTGTTGCCGGAGGAGTCCCTCAAGACCTCTCCCTGGCCTTCGTCGAAGTGGTACAGGGCGAGGGTGTCGGCGTCAGGCTCGAAGCGGCTTTTCGGCGTGAAGTCC
>CAYSHJ010001138.1:0-2194 GCA_964430385.1 uncultured Planctomycetaceae bacterium | reverse complement strand
CGGTACATCAACACGTCGGTCGAAGTCTGGGATCCCTATCAAGGAATGTCTCGCCGGCCGATCACCGAACAGACGCTGTATCACCGGCACATGCAGCTGCGGAAGATGATCGACCGCTGGGGTGACAATCACGGCCCGACGGCGGTGCTCGATCATGGAGCAAATCCCGGACTCGTGTCGCACCTCACAAAACGGGCGTTGATCCAAATCAGTCAACGAATCTGTGAGACCAACCCGAACGACCCGCGAGCCACCGGTCTTTGCCGCGCCATCGAAGGACAAAAATTCAATGAACTGGCTCGGCTGACCGGTGTGAAAGTCATTCACGTCAGCGAGCGCGACACTCAAAAGGCCAACCTGCCGAAAGGCTCCGACGAGTTCGTCAACACCTGGAGCGTGGAGGGCCTCTACGAAGAGGGCATCGCGCCGGCCGAGTTAGGCTGGGGCACTCACGAACGCAAGCTCCCGTCCGACGCGCTGCAACACGAGCGTGGTCCTCAAAATCAGATCTGCCTCGAACGCCGTGGCATGAACACCTGGGTCCGGTCCTGGTGCCCGTCCGGCGAGATTCGCGGCATGGTGATTCGCCACGGCGAAGCGTTCAGCATTTCGGAACGACTGACTTGCTTCGACGAACAAGGCCAGGCGATCTATCGACCGACGGTGCATTACGCCTACTGCCCGTGCGATGACGCCATCGGCTCGCTCAATGAACTGCGTCAAAGCGAATACCGCCGGCATCGCCACGAACGGATACTGCGAAACGAGATCGTCTCCGGTCGCGACGAGTTGGGTTGCCTGCTGATGGGCCACGATTTCCACTCGTGGTGGATCGGCAGCCTGCTGGACATCAACGAGACAAGACGCTTAGTCCCCGGCCAGACCCCGACCACATTGCAAGTCGCTTCTTCCGTGCTGGGCGCGCTCTTCTGGATGATTCGCAATCCCGATCAAGGCGTGAATCTGCCGGACGATTTGCCGCACGAAGAGGTTCTGGAAATCGCGATGCCGTACTTAGGCCCATTCCGTTCGCATCCCGTCGATTGGTCGCCGAACGGCTTTCACAAAAACGGCAACGGTGCGCTGAATCACCACGGTAGCGGTGTCGCAAACAACCGCTCGCGAAAAAAGACTCGCCACGTCAACGGCGACGACCACGAAGGCTGGCAGTTCGACCATTTCCTAATCGCCACCTAGCGGAGATAATTACCGCCTCCGTATCGCGAGCCTTCTTGCCCGGTTCCCTCTCCCCCGCCGCGGGGGAGAGGGCTAGGGTGAGGGGGCGAACGCTTCACTGGTACACGAATCCCCCTCACCCCGTCCCTCGCCCCCGATGCGGGGAGAGGGAGCAAGATTGTAGGCGAAGCCCGCGTTATGATGCGGGGTGATGTGAATCGACCGACTCTCATCCACTCCAATCGTCGCGTGCCGACTCGACCTACCACCAACGGGACCGCTCGCGATCAAAGTCGGAGTCGACGTCATTGAAACCCACAGGTGCCACATGGATCTCTTCCACGAATTCCAACGCAACATCACTCGCCGTTACTTCTTCTCGCAGGGTTCGCATGCCGTCGGTTGGGCAGCGCTCGCATCGCTGATGGGACAAGACCGTCGCGGCGGCGTCTCGAACGCGGCCGAGGCGACGAAACCAAACGCCCTCTGGAAGACCAACCTCGCGCACTTTGCGGGCAAGGCCAAGCACGTCATTTATCTGCACATGGTTGGCGGGCCGCCGCAGATGGATCTGTACGACTACAAGCCGGTCATGAACGACTGGTACGACAAAGACCTGCCCGATTCGATTCGTCAGGGGCAGCGGCTGACGACAATGACCAGCGGCCAAGCGCGGTTTCCGATCGCGCCGTCGAAGTTCAAGTTCGAGCAAGTCGGCGAATGCGGCATGTGGGTCACGGAGCTGTTGCCGTGGACCAAGAAAATGGTCGACGACATGTGCTTCATCCGCAGCATGCACACCGAAGCCATCAACCACGAGCCGGCGATCAGCTACATTCAAACCGGCAACCAAATCACGGGCCGGCCGTGCCTCGGCGCGTGGACGTCGTATGGACTTGGCTCGCTGAATGAAGACTTGCCGGCGTTCGTCGTGATAGTCGCGAAGCCGACGAACACCGAGCAGGTGCAAGCCATCTCCGCGCGATTGTGGCAAGCCGGCTATCTGCCGGGCGAGCAT
>CAYSHJ010001137.1:0-5325 GCA_964430385.1 uncultured Planctomycetaceae bacterium | reverse complement strand
CCCACTTGCCGGACTTCAGGCTTGCGTCGGCGGCGGCCACGTTGCGGGACAAGGCCATCATCATGGTGTTCGTATGATCGGCGGTGCTGGTCGTGTTGCCCGCCGGCGTGTTCATGACGACGATCCCTTCGCGAGTCGCCGACGGAAGATGGATGTTGTCGACGCCGACACCGGCGCGCACGATGACCTTCAGCCGTGTTTGTCCTTCGAGCAATTCGGGTGTGAGTTCGGTGCCGCTGCGAATGATGATGCCGTCGGCCGATTTCAACGCCTCACGCACCTCAAGAGGCTTCAGTCCCGAACGATTGTCGACGTCGATGCCGGGAGTCTCGTGGAGAATCTTCAAACCCGCCGGGGCGAGATTGTCCGTGATCAAAATGCGAAACATGCAAATGCTCATGGGCTAGGCGGGCAAAACGGAGGCAAGCCAAACTGGCTCGGCGGCGAAAAAACGAACCTTCCGCGCCGTTGCATCCGACGATCCGCTGCGAAGACGGCGAAGAGAAACGGGTCGACGAGATCGCGTCAAGGGATTGCGGATTTCGGATCGCGTATTTCGGATTGAAAGAGCTGTCGCTGACAGGGTTTTCAAATCTGAAATCCCAAATCCGAAATTTCTCGCTCACTGCGCTGATACTTCGGGAATGTCCGCGTTCGCCATATCGGTGTGCGCGGGGTCAAAATTGGCCTTAGGGAGTCTCGGCACTGAACCCACTGGTCGTGTCCCGCCGGTGCTTCCCGCCGGCACCCAGCCGTTCGAACCGATGACCCCAGGCGACGTCACGAAGGGAGCCGCGATCACGCCGCCGGCGTCCATCGACGACGGATTTGACATCGCCATTTGTGGCTGACCCGGAGCGACCGCCATCGCATTGGCACCGTAATTCATCGGACCAGCGGGCCGAGCCATTTGCACGGGTGACGAACCCAAGCTCGCCAACCGCGATTGCACCTGCGGCTGGAACCAGTTTGCATGCAGCGAGCGTTGATACATGGCTACCGCTCGGTCCGACTGGCCGGAGACTCGGTACAAGTCACCCAACTGCGCGGTTGCGATCTCGTTGTTTGGCGAGACTCGCAGGGCGTTTCGCAGGCTTTGTTCGGCACCGGCCGTGTCATTCATTTCGCGTTGCATCCAGGCCAGCTCGACGTGCGGTTCTGGCCGATACGGTTCGACGTCAACCCAATGCCTCAGCAGATCGTAGGCTTCCTGAGGCCTTCCCTGTTCCGCCATCAGCATGGCCAAGCTGTGATGCGCCGGCTGGTGTGACGGGTTGAGGTACAAGGCGTGTCGGTATGCTCGCTCGGCCTCGGGGACATCGCCCGTTTTCTTCAACGAGGCTCCCAAGTTGTGGGCGTAATCCGCGCTCATCGGCTGATCGATGAGAGCTCGCTGGAACTGCTCGCGAGCGGCGGCATAGTTGCCCTCATTGTACTGCCGCATGCCGGACTTATTGGTGATCAGGCCGTGCGAGGAGTTACATCCCGCGGTCCAACCCACAAGCCCTAGCAACATCAAGGATCGCACGGCGGACAGCCAACGAAAGTGGCGCATCATGTGCCTCCGAAAGGAATATTGTCGGTCGGTAGAATATTGGCGGAGCGGAACGGACGGACGAATTTCGCCGGACGAAAAATCAGGACGTGAGCACTTCAGATCGTGGAAATGTCGCGGATCAAGACCAGAAGGGTGCGGGAACATAGCCCGGTGTGTTTGAAGGCTGCAAGTCCAGTTTCCAAGTCGTTAATCCGCAATCCCGAATCATTCAAACGTCAGCGTCGAACCTGGCTCGGCGATGCGTAAATTGGGCAGGTTCAAAGCGTGGAGCTCGCGGAGAATCTGGTCCTCGAACGCCAGCTTGACGTGAATCACGTAGATCGGCACGTGCTGCTGGAGTTTTTTCAATTCATCACGGAACAGTTCGGGCGTGAGATGAAACGCCTTGTCCGCCAGCCAGCGCATGGAGTTCGGAAAGCTGGCTTCCAGAAACACCGCCTTCAGATTTCGTTGCTGATTGGCCACCTCCCAAATCCGATCGGTGGGGCTGGTGTCAGAGACGAACAAGACAGTCGCTCGGGTGGCTAATTCTTCGATCAGGAAGCCGAAGGCGGGCACGATGTGCTTCAGTAGGATCGGCGTGATCCGCAAACCAGCGACTTCGACAGGCTGCTCAGCCAGCAGTTCGTGAAGCCGCAAGAACGGCGATTCCTCTTGAGACAGGCGGATCATGTCCGGCCACAAGCGGTCGTTGAACAGATCGCGCTGCAGGCAGTCCAAGACACTGGCGTGTCCCCAGATCGAGACGCAATCCGGTCCCGCCTGATAGACGTTGTCGACGAACACCGGCAGCGAAGCCAAATGGTCCAGATGTGAATGCGACAGGAAGACATGCTGGATCTGACGTTGAGCCGCCAGTGGTGACAGAAACCCCAGCGAACCGGCGTCAATGGCCACCACGTCGTTGATCAGGTAGGTCGCGAGAATCTGGTGGCGTTGCGACGCGCCGACCGAAGAGGGAACGATCTGAATTCTCATGCCGCACCACCGTGGCCACGAACCGACTGGGACTGACGTTATTTGGATTGCATGACAATCACGCCGTTCCAATCGACTGGCGGCTCGTAGCTGTTCTGAGCGATGTATATCAGCAGGAAATCTTTGACGCGATCATGGACCGGCAGTTCCTTGAGTTTGTCGAGTGCTTCGCGCCAGCGGCCGGCCACGAAATCGCTTTCCGCAGATTCATAATCGGCGATATCCTCGTCCGTGATCGAGTTGTCGATTTCCGGAGGCGGCAGCAATTGACTCACCACAAGCGGATGCGTCAGGCCGGAAGGGAGAAAGCAACCGATCCGCCGGATACGTCCCTCGGACCTCGGTAATTGCGCGCGGACGTAATCGGCGGTGGACGTGTCCAGCAGAATTGAGGCTCGCAATTGCTTGGTCAAGGATTCCAGCCGCGCGCCGAGATTCACGGTGGGGCCGAACGCTCCCACCTTAATCTGCTCGGTCGTGCCGATCTTGCCGGCGATGGCTCGTCCGTAAGCGACGCCAATCCCCACCTGGAAGCCCGTCAGCGAATGCTTCGAGTCATTCATGGCCTTGCGAAATTCTTCCTGAATGTGCAACGCGGCGCGACACGCCGACAGCCGGTCGTCCTCGCGAGGTGCCGGCCAGCCCCAAAAGCCCAGCGCCGCGTCCCCTTGGAAATCGGCGATCACGCCGTCGTACTTGATGATCCCGCAGGTCATCACACCCAACGCGTCACTCACGCGGCTGAGCAGTTCGTGCAGATTCTCTTGCGACTGTTCGGACTTCTTGGAAAACCCGCGAACGTCGCAAAACAGCACGGCGATGTCGCTCTCCCGTGGCTCCAGCAGTTTGTCCGAATCGTGCTGCCGCAACGTCTCGAGCACCGTCGGCGAAAAGAACTGGCACAGACCCGCTTGCTGCTTGGACAGCATGCGGACTTGGCGAATCGCGCCGATGAAGTCGGCGATCAACTTCGTGAACCGCAGATCGCCTTTGAGATTTTCTTCCGAGTTTGTTTTTCCCCCCAAGAGCTCCTGCTGTTGGCCGGACACGTACAAGCACCAACCCCGACACGCCTCTTCCTGGAACGGCATGCAGAACGCCCAATCCAACGATTCGTTGACGGTGAAGGCCGGGTTGCTCGCATCGTGGTCTTTCCAGATGTGCAGCACTCCTTGGCCGACCTGCAAAGCCTTGAGCATCAACCGTCGGCTGGGGGTGAATCGGCCGATGCTTTCATTGCGGAGGTCCACGCGCATGGTCTTGGGCCGGGCTTCCGGCGTGAGTTCGCTGAAGCACACGACCGCGGCGGCTTCGGCGTTGGGAATCGCTTCCAACAACAACCCCACGATTTTGCCGGCCAATTCTTCATCCGTGGCGGTCTGCGAAATCTCCTTTGGCAGTTTGGCGAGCACTTCCAGCCGCAGGTCGGCGTTTTGGAACGAGTACTTCCGCAATTCCTCATGGTCGAACGAATGCTCTTCGAACGGCACCGGGCTGTCGTTGTCGACGACGACGGAAACCAACTGGAAGACCGTGCGACCGATGCGAAATTGCTCGCCCGTCACGACCACAAATTCTTGCGACTCGGCCTCCTGGTAGTAGATTGGGTTGCGCGCCGCGTCCAGCCGCTTCACGTGCAGGACGTCCCCCTCCAACTGCATTTCCGCGTGCTCGCGCGAGATCAGCGCATCCCACGGAATTGCCCAGCCGTTCCGCGGCGCTCGCCCGAGACGGATCGTTTCCCCAGTCGGGATGAGACGCCGCCAACTTTGCATCGGGTCTGGACCGACCACCATCAGTTCCGCCATCCCACTTGTCCTCGCGTACGGACCAGAGCCAAGGCCAGATCCAAGGTCAAGGTCTCATTAAACACAAAGTATCCGACCCGCAAAGAACGCCGCAAGCCGTCTTCTTCGGCGGCGAACAGGCGATTTACCCCGTTGCCGGGATCAGCGGGCTGCTGAGATCGGACTGGCGGCTGAAGTCGGAACAAACGTGGCGAGTACGGTCGCTGATTAATGATCATTTCGCCAACAGAAACTTCTCCCAAAACAGGATGCTGGCCGACGTGTAGTAATCGCGGTTCGTCTTTTTGCGGAAGCCGTGTCCCTCGTCTCTGGCGAGCAGATACCAAACGGTGCCGCTGTTCTGGCGAATCACCTGCACCATCTGCTCGCTCTCTGAGGCCGGGACGCGCGGATCGTTGAGACCCTGGGCCACGAAGAGCGGCTTGGTGATTCTGCGAGCGTTCGTGAGGGGCGAGATTTTTTCCAGGAACTCACGCATCTTGGGATCACGCTCGTCACCGTATTCGACACGGCGGAGGTCTTTGCGGTAGTCCTGCGTGTTTTGCAGGAACGTGACGAAGTTGCTGATGCCGACCACGTCGATCGCCGCTCGGAAGCGGTCGTTGAAATGGGTCATGCAGGCGAGTGTCATGAAGCCGCCATAGGAACCGCCGGTCACGGCCACGCGGGTCTTGTCGAGTTCCGGCTGCTGCGCGATCCAGTCGCGCAGCGAACCGATGTCTTTGACGGCGTCTTCGCGCCGCTCGCCGTTGTCCAGCAGTAAATAACTCTTGCCGTAACCGCTGGAGCCGCGCACGTTGGGCTTGAGCACGGCGAGCCCCAGCTCGCGCACGTGATGCTGAATCAGGGGCTCAAAACCCGGCTGGGTCTGGCTCTCCGGTCCGCCGTGAATGTCGATCAGGACCGGATGCGGTCCCGGCCCCGCTGGCTTGAAATAGAACGCGGGGATCGTGCGTCGTCGGCCTTTGGTCACTTCGTCAA
>CAYSHJ010001136.1:0-1974 GCA_964430385.1 uncultured Planctomycetaceae bacterium | reverse complement strand
GAGGTCGCGTGTCGGTCCGCTGAAGGGAGTCCGGCGGACCTGCTGCTCTTGGCAAAAGTCACATACGTCGGGGTGCAAGTCGATCTTCAAAAACTCGAACAGACGCCGGGTCAAGCCGAGGTCATCTCGAATGAGATCCTCGTACTTCAGTTCAAAATACGAATCGACGGGGCGACTCCGGCCGAATGTGATTCCGATATCGACGTGATTCATCCAGACTCGATGTGCCATCTCGAAGCCGGCCCACGG
This sequence comes from uncultured Planctomycetaceae bacterium, assembly GCA_964430385.1. Classification (GTDB taxonomy): domain Bacteria; phylum Planctomycetota; class Planctomycetia; order Planctomycetales; family Planctomycetaceae; genus CAYSHJ01. Next base: position 1,725 of record CAYSHJ010001136.1, on the reverse strand, counting down.
CTCGCCGCTGGCGTGCCGTTTTCGGACCAACGAACTGACCACATCCCGCCCGTCGCGCAGAATGTGAATGAACTTCGTTCCGGGAAACAGGTCAGCAATTGTCTCTAAGCAACCACGATTGATGGGATCGGCGTAGTGCGGATTTTTGTCGCCCCAGTAACGTTTGCCCGGAAACATCCTGCGATAAAAGTCACGGATCAAATCGGGATACGCGGTGCGCAGGTGCTCGATGAAGTGATCGCGGCAGGTGACCAGGAAGTCATCGCGGCGCGTTAAGACATTCAGCGACTGATGCAGCCAGGCAAAGACGCGCGTCTCATGGCTGATAAAGATATCGGGATGCTTATTGAGGATTTGATGCAGGTACGTCGTGCCGGAGCGCGGCGCACCAAAGAGGATAATCGGGGATTGCGATGTCATGGCTCCGCTCATTACTTCCTCACTGTGTTAGCGTCAACTTTCACATTACGACATGAAACCGAGTGATTGCATCAACGCTCCCGTCTCTTTGACAAAGAACTCTCGCTCCAATGGCGTCCACTCAGACCAAGCCGCCTCTGCAGATGAAGACGACTTTCCTTCTCCCGTACCTGCGCTATCCCCAGTAGTATTACCCCATTGCAGAGGCTGAAAACTCGAGTTGATACGACTTGAGCGGAAAAACTTGGCGGCCCCAGAGTTGTCGGGGGACTCGAGAAATTCAAAAATCCGCACGAACTCGGTCTCTGGATTGGCAGCGATCTCTTCATTCACGATGGTCAGCCCGCGATCGGGACAACGCTCGCAAAATGACGACGCAGCCAGCACAAACTGCCGCCATGTGGTGACCGCAGCTTCGAAACTCTTTGCCCATGTAGGTAGGTTTCCCGCCTCATGAAGGCCCTTTCCGATGGATTCGTGAAAGTGCATCATTGAACGCACGACCGAGCGACCGTCGCGGACAATATGCAGAAACCGAGCACCTGGGAAAACTTCCGCGAGCAAGTCTACCATCAATGTGTAACCGGGTGTCTGGTCAACCCATCTCTTCCCGCCGCTGCGACTGGTAAACAGGGCATTGATGCCAAATCCGATATAGGCAAGGAATTCGGGACGATCAACGCCGTGTGCCCGAAGCCATGTCCGCGGCCGCGAGGTGCCGGCTTCAAATGCCTCGTTCAGACGTCCTCCACCGAAAAGTCGGTGCAGGAACTCTGTCTCGTGAGATGTCCAAAAATCGGGATGCTGATGCAGCGACCAAGCCAGGACACTCGTGCCAGAACGAGGGGAACCGATAATGAACACAGGATTTCGGCATGTTTGAAAATCGGTTGAACATAGCAATGTGTTCATTCGGCTTCTCCTTTATGATCTGCTATTCGCACCAGCTTCTTGCAAACCGTATCAAGCGCATCTGCCGCGTCGCTGTGCATCTCGGGCGATGGATAATAGCTATTGCTCTCTTGTCGGCGAGCGCCCAAATCAGCCCTGCCAACAATGGCAGTTGGCTTCCCCGTAAATCGATTAATGAGCGGCTGAGGGCTTCCCCTGCTTGTCACGCACTCAACGTACTCCTCGGTGAATTCCTTGATTTGGGCGACCATTGTTGCATTCACAAGCTGAGGAAATTCTCCAAACAAAGAATGAACGTTGTCATAGCGCTCTTTGTACGATGGATGACGCTTCGAAAACCAAAAAAGAACCTTCGGGACCGAAATCAGTTGAAACAACTCGCGATAACTCGCA
>CAYSHJ010001135.1:0-3412 GCA_964430385.1 uncultured Planctomycetaceae bacterium | reverse complement strand
GAGATCGCTCACGAGGTCAAACTGCTCGCGACTCAGGGCGTCAAGGAAGTCACGCTGTTGGGCCAAACGGTCAACAGCTACAAGTACACGCAAGACGGCTTGCTGTTCCGCATGTCCGACCTTTTGGAACTGATTCACGACACGCCGGGGATCGAGCGGATCAAGTTCGTCACCAACTACCCACGCGACATGACGGACGACTTGCTGCAAGCCGTTCGCGATTTGCCCAAGGTCGCCCAATATCTGCACGTGCCCGCGCAATCGGGTTGCGACGAAATGCTCAAGCGTATGAAGCGCGGCTACACCGTCGAACAATACCGCGAGATGCACGGGCGCATTCGCGAGAAGATTCCCCAGTGCGCCGTGTCGAGCGATTTCATCGTCGGCTTCTGCGGCGAGTCAGACGACTCATATCAGAAAAGCCTGGATCTGATCCGCGAATGTCGCTTCAAGAACAGCTTCATTTTCAAATACAGTCCGCGCCCCGGCACCAAAGCGGACAGCCTCTGGGCCGACGATGTACCCGAAGCCGTGAAGCGTCGCCGCAACCATGAAATGCTCGATCTGCAAAATCGCATCAGCGAGGAAGACAACGCCGAGCTCATCGGCTCGACGTTTGAGGTGCTCGTCGAAGGCATCAGCAAAGCCACCCGCAAGGAACAAGCTTCCGTGGTAACCGACGACTTGTTTGTACCGGCACGACGGAACAGCGCTCTGTTAGATGACACAGCGTTAGATGACACAGCGTTAGATGACACCGCCCGCTGCACGCAGCTTGTCGGTCGCTCCCGCTGCGATCGCATCGTCGTGTTTGACGGCAATCCGCGTCTGGCTGGTCGCTTGGTCCAAGTGGCTGTGCGGGACTGTACGGCGACGACGTTAATCGGTTCGATCGTCACACACGAACACCAGCATGGCGGCTCGCCACTGCCGATACTGTCCTGACAGCATGGCGAAAGCGGCCTCCGGCAGAGAGTAGCGCTGCCTCCTCTGCCAGCAAGCCGTCTCGCAATCGTCAATGGCCGTTACTAGCCTCCCAGATGTGACGACAAATCGTTCAGCGTGGCCACCGCCTTATCGACACCGCCCATAGCAACGGCGAAGGCGAGCACTGGATCGCTCTTGACGGCTTCCAAAGACTTCTTGGCTTTGTCGACGGAACCACACTTCAGCGCGAACAGCATGGCGTCTTTTTGCGCGTCGCGACTGCCACCACGAGCCGAACGACCACGTTCCCGAGCACGAATCTGCGACTTAATCACACTGACATACTTTGGATCGATCGCCAAGCCGCGGCTTTGTTTGGCATACGCCGAAATCGCCGAGGGAGATTCAATGCCCTTCTGGAGGGCCTCACGAATAATTTCCGCCTTGGGAACCGAAGCACTCGCCTTCTTGGCCATTATGATCTCCTCAAATGAAAAACCGAAACATCTCAACCCGCATCACACAATGGAGATATTTAGCTATCGCGTCAACGATCGTCAATCCACTCACCGCCACTGAGGCAGATTTCATATTGGCTGATAGCGAGCCTTACATAACTGTCCGGTTCCACGCGGTGATCAATTCGAGAGGCGCAGTTGCCGCCAGAGAATCCCGGCCAGGTTTCTCCGTGTTCTCATGCCGACCGTATTTCACGCCAGCACGCTTGGATTGCTTGAGAATTGTTCCACGGAAGAGGCGCAGACGAGAACCAACGTTGGCGACACGGTAGACGCCTCCGCTCGAACAACTGATAATCCGCCGCATGGCCGTAACGCTCGACCGATTCCTTCGACATTTGATCGACAGCGAGTTGATGACCGCTGACGAGGTCGATCAATTTCGTGTTCAGCTTCCGGCGGAGAAGTTCGGCTCGGCGAGCGCGGATGAGTTCGCGCGGGGACTCGTGCGGCGAAAAATACTGACGCCGTATCAAGCGTCAGCCCTCTTCCAGGAGAAGCCGCAGGCACTGGTGTTGGGGAACTACGCCGTCCTCGAAAAGATTGGCGAAGGAGGCATGGGGACGGTTTTCAAGGCGAAGCATCGACGCATGGGACGAGTGGTGGCTTTGAAGGTGATTTCCCAGGCGGTCACGAAGGATTCCAACTCTCGTAAGCGATTCCAGCGAGAAGTGATTGCCGCCGCGAAGCTCAATCACCCGAATATCGTGGCGGCGTTGGATGCCGACGAACACGCAGGGACGCTTTCGCTGGTGATGGACTTTGTCGACGGGCCCGACTTGTCGTCGCTGGTGAAGTCAAGCGGCCCATTGCCCGTGTTGCAAGCGGTGGATTGCATTTTTCAAGCGGCTCACGCGTTGGAATACGCACACCAACAGGGCGTCGTGCATCGTGACATCAAGCCGCACAACTTGCTAATGGACCAAAATGGCACTGTCAAGATTCTCGACATGGGACTGGCGCGATTGGATAACAGTTTGTCGGACTCAGACGGATCTAGCGCGGCGAGCCTCACGCAGTCGGGAGCAATCATGGGGACGGTTGACTACATGTCCCCCGAACAAGCATTGGATACGAAACACGCTGATGCCCGGTCCGACATCTACAGTCTGGGCTGCACGCTGTTCTACCTGGTGACCGGCAAGGTGTGTTACCAAGCCGACACGATGATGAAAAAATTGCTGGCTCACCGGGATGCTCCGATCCCGTCACTGCGAGCCATCTGCCCCGATGTGCCACCGGGATTGGAGGCGGTCTTTCGGCGCATGGTCGCCAAGCAACCGGAAGATCGATACCCGTCGATGACCGAGGTCATTTCGGCCTTGAGCACGTGTCTGACAGAAACTGCTCCGATCGAGCAACCTGTGCTCGCCGCGCCAGCCGTGGTGGACGAAGGGGACTTGATGAGCTTCCTGCGCGGCATCGCCAGCGAAACCGTTCCCGCACAAGCCGCTCACAAACCGGCGACGAAAGAAAGGAGTGACACCAAAATCTCACGTCCGCAGAGCGAAACTCTGACGGCGGTCGCCAGCACAGGGAGCGTGGTGACCGAAAAGGACCGGCGAAAGCGGCAGTTGTTGATCAGCGGTGGAGTTGTCGCGATCGCCCTGTGTTTGGCCCTCGCGACGATTCTGTGGAAGCGTCCACGACAATCCAACGATGCACAGAGCCGTCCAGAAACCTTGAGTTCGACGACGTCGGCAAAGAATGAAGACTCTGCGGCAGGCAACTCTTCAGCGAACAAGTCGAAGAAGCCGGACGTCTCGGGATCAGGACCACCGGTGGATCCGTTGCCGAAAGGTGTGCCGGCCGAACTGTTGCCGGGGTTGCTCTGGCCGCCGCCGAGCCCAATCGCGGGGCTGGGGCGTTGGCAGGTCGAGACAATGCTTCCGCGATCGAACGTCGTTTCGGTCGCCTTGAGTCCTGACCAGAATCGAGTGGCTTGTGGTGAGAGTGCGGGCCTTGTG
>CAYSHJ010001134.1:0-27211 GCA_964430385.1 uncultured Planctomycetaceae bacterium | reverse complement strand
GAAGTCCCGCTATCGACCCGATAACAAAGACAAACCCGCCGCCGGCAAGCCGGTCATCGTCACCGCCAGCCGACGACACAAACTCCTGCTCAAACAATACCTTGCACTCGCCTCATGAAAATGGTTAACGGCGTTGCCCTTGCTGGTCAATGCTTTCTTAGAGACGCATCTTCAATTTAGCAAAGACTCGGGCATCGACTGCTAAATTGACTCCGCCGATTCAGCAGTCTCGTTGAGCGCAGCAGACTTCGATGGGAAAAATTCATCACCCGTAAAGGGTGAAAATGCCTGGACTCGTATGGCGTCTGGAGGTCTATTCAGAGAATTGACAATGTATCCGGCAAGGATCACAGGCCAGGTGTCTCCTTCACCAAGTCCGAGTCGACCTCGAATCTCAACTCGATCAAGCAACTTGGCCATCCCAGGATACGCGACCTTCAGAGTTGCCAACGTCACTGCCGGAAGATTGCGAACATCAATGAGGCGAATGTTCGCTTCCTCGTATGCCTTGAGGACAAAACCGGCGCAGCTAAATCGCCATAACGAGACCTCTTCCGCCGGTTCGATGTACGACGGGTGAATGACATACTCTGCGTAGCACCGTTCAAGGAGTTGCGTTCGTGCCAATCGAGCTTCCTGAGCCTTGCGTTCTCTCAGGCGGTCATCGACGAACACTTTGATTTGCCGGCGTTCCAACGGCGGAAGACCCTCTGGATCGAGCAGAGCAGTGCCGATCACATCAATCGGTTGCGGCTTCTCACCGAGAGGCGGCCCCATATGCACCGTAGCTAGGATTCGTGAGTTGACGTTGATGGTCTGCGGTTGTTCTGCCAAGCAGAGAACAACATGCGCGACGAATCCTGGAACATTTCCATCACTCGCACCAACGTCGAAATGATGAACTTGGCGATCCTGCCCATCCAAACGCCATGCTGGCATAGGTTGCATACCTCATCTAGCGACCAGCAGCAGTAAGGCGTTGATGAAGGCGTGCGAGATTGTCTTCATCCTCTGAGGCTGCAAACTTTCGTTTCTTCGAAACATCGAATAGTCGTCTCGCGAATAACTCCCTGAACCAATCAATGTGCAGGTTCGCGATTCGGTCGATCAATTCATCCTGTCGCGCGCCATTCAACAAGCCGACGGCGATGGCGGCATGGATCACGATCGACGCGTAGTTCTCTTGCAGTATCAGGCGCGCCGTGAGGTAGTCCGAAGCAAGTTCGGACAAACGGGCCTCAAGATTGGGATACTCGCCAGCTTTGGCATTCTTGACTTTGGCCAATCTCCAGCTCACAGCCTTGGCTAACTCCAACTCAATTTCGCACGACAATGTATTCGTTGCTGTTGGCAGGAACAGGCGAGAGTACGACTCGAACTCGGAGGTCGGCATGTTCATTGCAAACTTACGAATCGCCGATCCCACTGCGGTCGTGAGTTCATCGTCCCGAGAGAATCGGTTCTGGTCACAAAACTCGAAGAGTGCGCGCAGTAAACACTGCTGTTGCGATTTCGAAAAAGCCGTTGTCTCTGCGAACAGCACGGCGGTAACGCGATCCTCAGAAGTCGTCGTGTCGCTCTCAAGCCTTCGAAGGATTTCTTCAGAGGAGAAAACCCATTCATTGGCCGTTGTGTCGATTGATTCTGTGCTGAGGTCCGCGGACGAAGCCGGAACGGATTCCGTCGGCGGAAACTTAGGAATCTCTCTGGAAGGGAACTCGAAGAGCACAGTCGTCCGCGGATTCTTCCAACCCTCTTGCAAGTCGTCCAACCTTCGAATGATCTCCGCACGCTGGTATTCACCACACTCGACAGCCAGCATTCGCAGCCATCCCGACTTCGTAAGTGCGTCGATTGAATACAACCCCCACCCTTCGACGCGCTCAATGATTGTGTTACTCACTTCGACGTTTGTGTCGGGCACGAGTATCTTGGTTTGCCAAGATAGGCCATAGTCGCTTGGTTTTGTCTTGCTCATGATTTGAAGCTCTACTCCTTGACCTTGTGACTGAGCTTTTCACTGGTTGTTTTCAGAACATCCAGTTTCGCAAGAGCTTTTTGGCTGTTCTCAATCAGTTTTTTCAACTCCTCTTCCGTTAGAGCAACTTCACATGCATGTCGTTCACCAACCTGGTTGACATAGATCAGTCGCATATTGGCCAGTGTCAAGAAACCTTCAACGTTCTCGCGAGGCTCGTCAAAGACGGGACGCATGTCACAGAAAAAGGCAACGCTCTTGAATTCGTTGCCAACATCCCGAAGCAAGCGATTCGCCTTCCGGATCAATTCGACACTTGGGTAGTCGGCCACGAGGACTCGCAAGTTGCGTTCGAGACTCGCGAACAATTCGTCGGTAAAAAGTTCAATTCGCTCCTCAGTGCTCCGCCTCCAGCGATCCACTGTCTTGACAATCCGTGCAACATCGCCCGGCTTGAGATTCAGCAATGTCCGCACGATGTTGTCGGCCAGATCAGCATTCGGAACTTGAAGGCAGCTTTGCACACCTTCCTTGACACTCTCTTTCACTGCGAATCCCTGAAGCTGCGACAAGTGTTGGGCAATGCGTCCGACGGTTCGGGCGTCAAGCTGTGCAACCACACGCAGATCGCGGATCATTTCGGGCGGTATCGCACGTCCGGTCATCACGTCTTCGGGTAGAACTTCCAGCGATTCATCGTTCATGGAATGCTTGCTCCATTTTGGCTTGCGGTTTTCAAGATTATCGCAGATTTGAAATCGTTTCGGGAGGTCGCCCCCCCACCTAGGCATTTCTGGCCACGCGACCGCGTCTCCCCACCCGTTGCGGCGACGTCCAGGCTTTGATTTCGGGGACGGTTTTGTTGAGTTGGCGGGCTTCTTCGTTGACGAAACCTTCAAAGTAGTCGCCCATGCGCATGCCGTCGAAGGCAGCGTCGGGGTCGTTGTGCCATTGCTTAAGCCAGGGGAGCACTTCGATCAGGCAGGCGAGCAGGGGGATCAGGCGTGCATCGTCGGTGCCGCCGAATTCGGTTTGGACTCGGACGTAGTAGGCGCTGATCGCTCGGGCTTGTTGCAGGTGATCGTAGCCGGCCCAGGCGATGACCGGCGTGCCGTCGGGGCCTTCGCAGTGCGGGAAGCTGATCCAGCGTTCCTTGGGAACGTCGAGCTTGCCGCGCAGACGCCAATGGTTGCTGTCGAGGAAGTCTTTCGAGTCGTACTTGGTGGGGACCGGGATGGGGGATTTTTGATTTGAGATTTCAGATTTCAAATTTGAGATTTCAGATTTGGAATCTGAGATTTCAGATTTGAGATCTGCAATTTGAGATTTGGAATTTGAAATCCGATCTTCCTCCCTCTGCAACTCCCAGGTCCGTTCCCAGACCCCGCGTTTGATCAGTCCGCTGGGTTTGTAGCGGAGCACGGGGAGCAGCGGGACGCATTCGGTTGTGACGAGTTCGGTGACGAGGGCTTGCACGTCGAACGCGGGATCGTTGCGGTACAGTTCGCCGACCTGCTGGAACTCGGCGTCCTGCCGAGCGACGTCGGCCAGTTTGGCGACCGAGACGAGTGCGATGTCCGCCAGCGGCGCAGGCGAACGCGGCGCTGTGCGCGGGTCTCCTGACCCCGCACCCGTGCCTGACCGCAGGTCTCCCGAATCGCCAACCGTACCCGCATCTCCGGGAGACCTGCGGTCGGCCGAGGCGGCGGGGTCGGAGACCCGCGCCGAGCGCTCGTCACGCATCCGCCCATCGAAATCGAAATAGCTTTCCAGGCGGTCGAGCAGCCATTCGCGGAGGGCTCGTTCGAGCTGCGTGTCCCACGGCTCGGTGTTCCAGCGGCGTTTGTATTCGGGTTGTTCGATGAGCCGGATGTTGGGGTCGCTGGCGATGAGGTCGATGCGGCGTTCGACGAGTTGGCGGTAGTCGTCGGGCCACTCGGCGGGGAGTTCGGTGATCGGCGTCGAGCCGTGTCGTTCAAACCACGTCGTCTGCGTTTCCCCCGCCGCCATCTTCCGAGCCAGCACGATCTCGAACGCCCGTTGGCCCAGCTTGAGCGGAGGCGGCTGCATTGTCGTGAGCCGCCAGGCGCTAGCCGCGGGTTCTTCATCGGCCTGGGACCGGCGGCTAGCGCCTGGCCGCTCAGTCGGTGCCGCGATCAGCCCATAGAGCCGGTAGCACTCCCAGTCGAGTTCCTCTTGGTAGGCGATCATCTGCGACCGGGCGAATTGAGCCGCGGACTGGGCGGTGGCCAAGACCGCGCGGGTGGGCGCTCCGCGGGAGGTGATCGAGGCGGGCTGAAAATCGCGCGCGCGGGTCGCGAGGTTGTCGAGCAATCGCGCCGTGATCAGCGGACGACCAGCCGGCAGCGGGAACTGTTTGAGCTTGGAGCTATCGTATTCGCGAAAGTGTTCCCAACTTTCTGTTGCAATGCCACCACCGATTCCACCACCACCTTTGTCATGGAAAACCTGCCGCATCCAAAAGCCAGCGACTGAGCTATTTAATAGCCCGGTGAGCGTGAGATAGTCGGCCTCACTCGCTTGTGGCCCGAGTTTTACGACCAGGGTCGCTTGGCTAATCAGCCGCCCATCACGGTCAAAGACGAACTGGTTATGCGTTGCGACGAGCGCGAAGAGTATTGCCGTGTTGGTCCGCAGTCGCTCATGAGCAATTTGGTGCCATTCCCACCAATGCCGACCTTCCTCGAAGTACGTGAGTTTCGAGAACGTCGCACGATTTCCGAGGACTGTACGGCAAGGCCAAACCCAATTATGAAATCCGGGTATGTCGGCAAGCGCGAGGAGTCCACCGCTTGCATATGGAAACAACACGCAACTTCCCTCAACGAAACTCCAATCTCGAATGTCATCTCCAAAGACTATCGGCCTGCGAACGGCGCGTTCCACGCCTCGTCGCCTCATGACACTTTCCGACGCCATCATCAAGTCGTTTGCATTCGTCATCCCAAGTACGCCAACCGCGTCGGCAGCAGTGACGAGTGTCGAAACTGCGGTGTCGTCTAACTGCTGCTTCAACTCGGCCGCGCCGCCGCCGCCGACGGACCAGGGGTGTTTGTGGAACAACTCGCGCGGCGAGTCGCTGACGCTCACGAACTCGCTCTGCGAGCCCGGGTCGTCCACCTGCGCGATGATCGCCGACCACACCAAGCCCCGCGCCGGATCGTCGGGCGTCGAAGGCTCGCCCCGAATCCCCATCACCGTCCGCATCGTGCTCGCTACTGGCGGCCGATGTCGCCCGAACAAAATCACTGTCGGCGTTCCGTGACCGGGAATGTAAGCCCCGCTGGTGTCGATCACGTGCGTCAGGTCCACAGTCGGAAAGAACGACTCGATCAACTTCTTGCCGAACTCGCGCTTCATGAAGCTGTTGGCGGTGATCTGCCCCGTGTAGCCGCCAGCGACCGCCAGCCGGAAGATGCGTTCCAGGAACGGCACGGACAACGAATATTTCATGTGGCACGAGAGAAACCGGCGACGGTAACGCTCGTTGAGCTGCCGATCCTTCGGCGTGATGTAGGGCGGGTTGGCCACGACCGCGTGGTACTGACCGCCACGCAGCAGCCGCTTCAACTCGGGCAGGCTTTCACTCCGATAGGCGTGGTCGCACTCGTCCGAGTCCTCCGGATCACTGGCCAGGGCGAAGTCGAGTTCCTGCTGCCCGGCCGTGTACTTCTTGCCTCCCGCCGCCAGCGGCGCATGCAGCAGCGAGTCGCCGCAGACCAGATTCAGCCGAAACGCCGGAGCATCCTTCAGCCGCTCGATGCCACACGCCCGCATCGCCGCCAACAACAACCGAAACCGAGCAATCGCGATCGCAAACGGATTCACATCGACCCCATGCACACTGTCCAGCGTCCGCTGCACCAGCTCCCGCACATTCGTCCCCGGCTCACGCCGCTGCCAACGCTCCAAGATGCGGCGAAAGCTGCCCAGCAGGAAATGGCCGCTGCCGCAGGCGGGGTCAATCATCTTGAATGAGCCGTTGGCGCTAGCCTCGGTTTGTTTTCCACCCGATCCGGAAACCGTGGCTAGCGCCAGCGGCTGATTGGGCGTCAGACCAAACTCCTCCAACGCCGGTTCCAGCGTGCGTTCCAGGATAAACTCTTCGACGAACTCCGGCGTCTGGAGCAGCGCGTACTTTTTCCGCGCCGCTTCCGACAGGTCTTGATACAGATCGCCCAGAAACCGCGTGTCCCAATTCGAGTCCGTGAAGTCATGCACCAGCAGCCCGCTGTTGGCCTCAATCTTCTGAAAGAACTTCAGCAGCTCCCCCGCCGCGTCACCGCTCAGCCAGTTGGGCAACTCGCGAATCGGGTTATGTTCGCCAAAGACATCCTTCGTCCCCGGCAGCTTGGCCAACTGGTCGAAGACCGCCAACAGATATTCGCGGTCAGTCTGTTGGGGATGGCTGCGGAAATAGAGTTCGTGCTCATCCCTCGCACGCTCAAGAGAGTTTTCAGTTCTCAGTTGTCGGTTGTCAGTTTGTCCGGACTGACCACTGACCACTGACCACTGACCACTCAACTTCGGCGGGTCAATCAGGCGATTGTCTTCCAGGAACCGCACGAACACGCACGACAACACCCACGCCGCCGCCGCCTGCGTGATGGCATCTGTCCGCCAGTCTTCGTAGTTCTGAGCTGTCCGCTCGGCAGTCTTTGCCCGGTCATACTCCGCGCGCAACGTCGTCCCAACTTCCGGCACGTCAGCCGACTCACTGCGTTCCAGCAAGTCGGTTTCGAGCTTTCCCAGCAGTTTCTGGAGGTCCGAAAGCAGAGCGCGGCGGTCAATCATGAGTGAGTTGTCAGTGATCAAGGGTCCGTTGCGGTTTCATCACGGAAACAGGCCAAGTCGGTGCCACTGTTGTCGAGCGAACCGTTGCGTCGGCGAATTCATGCGCAGGCGTGCGACGGTCGCGCGTCCTGTGGGAGTCAGGCCGATGACCGTCCCTTCTTCGACGACGGCGGCGAAGTTTTCTTCCCACACATCGTGGCGCGGATGAAACAGCGCGACGGTCTTTCCCGTTTCGCTGTCCGTTCCGTCGAGGCCGTCACTTTTGAAGAGATTGCACGAGCGGCAAGCCAAGGCCCAATTCTCGTCGGTGTCGGAACCGGCTTGTCCCGGCGGGATGACGTGCTCAACCTCGAACGGAAAGTTGAAGATCGCCTCGGGAGCGTGACAGTATTCGCACCGATGTTCCGCGCGGGCCGAGACCAGAGCGTAACGCAGATTCATTTCCCCAGCCCTTTCGCCGCGTCCTCAGCCCGTTGGCCGCTGGCTTGCAACTCCGCATTCACGAGCGATTCGAGTTCGGATTGCTCTTCCGCCGACCAAGTGCCGCCAGAATCTCTCGCGGATCGCCATTGAGCCATCAGGTCCGCCATTCGCTGTTGCTGCGGCTCGGAAAAGTAACGGTCAGGCCGGAATCGTTGTACGATCAGCAGAGATTCGGACTCGACATCGGGAAACTGTGCGGTGAGCGCGTCCAACGCCTGACCGGCAGTGTCGCCCGCGGCCATGCGTCGCCCGGCAACCGCCTGGTACGTTTGGCCGCCCGTCCGTGTCGAAATTGGAACAATGGCTACCGTCGTCATGTTTGGTCTCCTGTTGTCATCCTAGCATTTGGAACGGCCAAAGTCTGGCGACGACTTCGGCTACGGTGTTTGGGAAATATGCAGGTTGCCACGATGGACGTTTTTCAACCAGCTTTCCGGAATGCGGGTTCGCTGTCCGGGGCTGATGACAGGAACAGCTTTTCCATCAAGCATGGCTTGCTGATCGCCGGGCAGCAAAAGCCAACATGACTTCAGGCCATTCCCTCGACCGATTTCATCGCGGATACGCTCAAGGAACGTCATCTGGTCGTAGCGCGCGAGCAATCCCGGATAGATCATCAGAATCGACCGGTGCCGTTTCTGTCCGTTTTCAACTGATGACTGACAACTGAGAACTGACGACTCCACCAACGGCATGGCGCGATTCACCAGCACCATGAACTTCTTCCACGGCTCCGAACCGGGGACGGCATCGGCGTTCACGATGGCTTCCCATTTCGCGCCGGCTTTGGTGGCGACGTCTCGCAAGGCGTCGATGAACAGGCCCTCGAAGTCCACCAACTCGATGGGGAATCGTGCGCAAAGCTCCTGAGCAGCGCGCTGGTAGCACTTCGGATTCACCATCAGCGCCAGGAACGAGCCTTCCTTGATCCCGCGTTCTAGTCGCTCTTCAAATTGCCGAGCATCGGCAATTTCCGGAGTGATCTCGCCAGCCGGTTGCGGGCTGGATGACGTCGTCAACCGCGAAACCGACTCGCTGCCACTGGTGATGGAAACGGCATCGCGCAGACGACTGACGTAGCAACCAACACCCTTGCCGGTGGCGTCCCAGTTGAAATCGAAACCGGCGGACCGCAGCAACTCATCAAGTGCGGGTCGATCCGGCAGAGCCGCCGCCTCGGGATACCGGCCGTTGACACGCTCTCGAATCTGCTGGACCGTCAGGAACGGAACTCCGTAAAGCGCACCTTGCGACAACTTGACCGCACGGGCGGCATCCATCCCACGCGGATACAGCTCTTGGCGGCTGGAGACGGCGGCATGTTTCGACGCAGCAGCCGCCAGACGCACCAGCCGGGCATCGGTCAGGATGGTGGCATCGGCGGGTAGCGAGATTTCGCGGAGACGTTGCAGCACGCGAATTGGAGGCACCAAAGGATCTTCGTCGGCCAAAGTGTCGGCCTCGTCGCCCAACCGCCCCGCATAGCCCGCCAGGTCTTGAGTCAGCGCCACGAGCACGCGACCGTGATCGCGACGAACCAAAAACCGTGGTTCGGCCATCGTGCGTTCGACTTCGGAACAGGCACGGGCCACTGCTGTCGCCAACGCTGTTCGTCGCGGCTCATCCTGCACCGAACCACGAGCGACCAAGATTCCTTCGGCCAGTTCCACGACCGTCATCACGCCACCGGCTGTCGTGAGAATTTCAGTGATGTCGCCGCGCAGCTTGGTGAGAGTCGAATCCTTCGCCCAACGAGCCTGAAACTTTCCGACAAGCTGTCCGATGCGACCTCGTGTGACGTTCACGATCGGAGCAATATCGGTCTGGCTCGGCCAAGAGGAGTTTTCAGTTTTCAGTTCACAGTTTTCAGTTTTTGCATGGCTGACAACTGATGACTGATCACTGACAACTCCAAGTCCCAGCAGAGCCAGCATTGTTGCTTTTGCGGTGTCTCCCTCGCGGCTGCCAACACGAGTGATTCTCGTGATGAGTTGATCGACACTGAGGTTACTGACATTTGCGACGTCTTCTTGTTCCAAAGAATCCTCAAAGACGACTTTTTGGTCTTCGACTGACCACTGATCACTGACAACTGACAACTTCGGACTGCCAAGCCGCTCGCGCAGGATTCTGACCGCCGCACCAATTTCGCGCCGTGTCCTGTTGCCAACACCTCGCAATCGCAACAGCCGCCGCATGGGAACGGTGAGCAAGTCTTCGACCGTGAAGATATTGGCCCGGTCGAGTGCATTGGTGGCTCGCGTGCCCAGTCCCAGTTCCGCGATGTGAGTGTCGAACGTGGCCGAATCGAGTAGACGACGAAGCTCGTCTTCGTCTTCGTGGTCGGACAGCGTTCCAGGTTCTTCGATGCCGACAAAACAGTCACGCCAGGCGTTGAGCATCTGCTCGGCGTTGTCGAACCGGTCTTCGGGATTGCGACGAAACGCCTTCTGGAAGAATTCGGTCAAGCTGTCGCGGAGCGACGCATCGAACAAATCGCCGTCGATGGTGACTTCGCAATCGAGGTGCGACGGGTCACTGGTGCCGTCGCCCCACTTCGGAAGATTGGGCGGACCGGCGGCCAGCTCGTACAGCGTGACCGCCGCCGCATAGCGTTCGGCGTGCAGATCCCAGCGTTTATGGGTGCGCAGCGGAAGGAACGGGTCGAGATACGCGGATGTCCCGGCGCGGAGGTTCTCGGCCGGAACGCGCGACAACGAGAAGTCGAACAGCACCAAGTGCAGACGTTTCCCGCTGCCCACATGGCCGATGGCGATATTGTCGGGCTTGATGTCGCGATGGTTGATGCCCTGCTCTTCAAGGTAGTTGACGACACCGAGCAGGTCTTCTCCGAAGCGTTGCAGCAGATCAACGTGCAGCCGTCCTTCGTTGCGGAGTCGGCGGCCCAGAGTCTCGATCTCCGGCTGATCTTTGACGGTGACCAGAACCGGTCGCATGAGGAAAGCCTCGCGATCGCCAATCTGAACTGAGCCCACGTATTCGACGATGTGCGAATGATGGAGCTTCTGTAGCACGTCCGCTTCATCCCGCAGGCGGTCGTTGTTTTCGGGGCTCGACGCCACTTTCAAGACGAAGGACGTGCCGTTCCGCTCCACCAACAGCGCCACGCTGACCGCCCCTTTTCCAATCCGCTTCACCACGCGATAGCCACCTGGCAAAAGGTCACCTCTCTTGGCCATGTCGGGGTTTTCGACGAGGGGTTCCGGATCCGGCGCGGACGCTTCGTCTTCGACTTTTTCCAAGAGGTCCAGGAAGTCGTTGACGTTGTCGAGCCGAACGCTCACGTCGGCATACGTGCTCCACAGGACCAACTCCTGAAGGCTGGCGCTGGCGCCGTTCAGCACCGAACTGATTTGCAGCCCCTTGGTCTCGCGCAGCTTGTTGCTCAATTCGAGGCCGTTGGCAGCCGGTGGCGTGCCGGAGAAAAGGTGGTAGGCGATGGCACCGAGAGAAAAGACGTCGAGATGCTCGCCGACATTATTGTCGTCAGAAATGACTTCGGGAGCCATGTACGCGGTACTGGCATCGTCAACCAACCGTTCGACGTGCGAAGTGGCCGAGATCACTCGCGAGGGGTTGGATGTCGTGGTCCCTTCGGCTCTGTATCCAACCTGCCAATTGAAGACCTTGACCTGAAATTGGCGCGTCGAGCCGCGACCGTCAGGGAGCGGGAACGAATCCATCCAAGGCCCACTCCCTGACGGTCGCGGCTCGATACCGACGGACGCGGCTCGATGATCCGGAACAACCAGAACGCTCTGCGGACAGAGTGCTCGATGCACGATCCGTTTCTCATGGGCGAATCGCATGACTTCCGTGATTTGACGCAGCAGGTCCAGTCGCTGATCGACGGTCAGTTGCTCGTGGGATTGAGCCAAGAAATGGTCGAGTCGAATTGCCTTGGGGTCGTGTTCAAAGATCAGTGCGGGACCAAGCTCATGCTCGGTGAAGCCTTCGCGACGTAGAACGCCGGGGTGTTGGAGTGTTTCGAGTAGCTCGGCCTCTCTGCGAGCCGCTCGCTCAATCGTCTGCCGTTCGTCGATGGTCGCGCCGGTGCGGACGTTGTAGATGCGAACGCGGCGACGAACGTTTTTCAACGTCGAATGGGTCGCTTGCCAGTCCTGATAACCTGGCCCTTCGTTGATGAGTTGGTCAAGTTCGTAATCGCTGACTTTGCGGCTTCGTTGTGATGGCCGAATGCCGGCTTGCTCCATCGCTTGGGCAACCATCTTTGCTGTGGGCCGGTCATGCGTTCCCTTCGCGTAGGGATCGAGGCCATCGCACTCGCGGCGTTTGATCACAGCAAGAATGCCTGGTCGCGCTGGCTTATCCCCTTCGGCGGCGCGATCGCGCAGACAGACGTGGTGGCCGGCGGTCCCCTGCAATTCACAGCGCAGCTCGGGAGCGGAACAGAATACGATCGCTTCGATGAACGGCACCTGCCCTTTACTCTTACAGGCTTTCTGTCGCTGAAGCAGGGATCGCAGTTTCTTGGCTTTGGAATTGGCGAGCCGATAAGGATTGTCGACGGTCGTCAGCTTGCCATCGGTTTCCCAGGTCCAGGTTCCGGCATCACCGCGAAGTCGCCCCGGCCTGCTCTTGATTTCGATGAGGAAGAAACCCTGTGGCGTGAAGACGAGCAGATCGACTTCGTTGACGCTGCCATCGTCGGCAATGAACTCAAAGTTGCTCCACGCCCGATACGGTTCATGCGGCGGGAAATGGGCGCGCACGAAATCGAGAGCTTCACGTTCCCACGGGAAGCTCGACTCGGCGACCGTCATCCAGTTCTTCGTTGCTGCCATCTTGAGAGTCGTTCCAGGCGGACATGTAGAAAGGGCCAAATCGAATGGCATTCGGTTTCCGCGAACGCCGGTCACGCGGTGGGGACATCGCTGTAATTGCGGAGCTTCGAAACCTTCACCTGACTCCAACGGCTCGCGGTTATACTGTTCGCCACTCGAACATTCGACCGGTCAGCGACCTCACAGGTTGCGTCCTGACATGTCGCGCTCACGAATGAAATCGGCTACGATTTTCTCGAATGGCTCCGTCCGAGAATCCCACGAGCAGCATCGAGCGTTGTCGGACTTCGACGGACGCGGACTCAGCGCGACCGAGTGCTTCGGCAGTCACACGTGACCTGATCGAGCAATTTCGTCCTGCCGTGCAGAAGCTTCTGTTTTGCGGCGATCCGGAATCGAAGAGTTCGTTCGCCCCCATTGAGCGGCAGGGAGTCGTGCATCGCCTGCGCCCGCCCGTGAAGGCGCACGGCGGCAAGTATTATCTGGCGAGAAGGATCGTTCCGATTCTTCTCGGTGTCCGTGAAAGGATCAGCGAGTATCTGGAACTCTGCGCGTTTGGTGCCTCGGTGTTCCTCGCCATGCCGCGAATGGAGCGCGAAATTCTCGGCGACACCAATCCAGAGGTGTGCGCTCTTTGGACCGTCCTCGGGAACGAACGCTTGGCCGCCGCTCTCGCGGATTTCTTCATCCGTCATGGAAAGGGACGCAGAGTGCCGCAGAATTGGTGCGCCGTCAAATTCCAGGAATTCGTCGGCATTCACAAACGCACTGCCACAATGGACAGAGCGTAATTCTGAGACACGGATTCGCAATGGCGTGTTGCCGCTGTTCCGCTTATTTCGCGTGCTACCGGTCTCCATGTGTCGCGGGCCGCGTTCATTGGTGGCCGGTGCGGAGATGAGTTTGAGCACGTCCGCAGCGTATCACGACTCTGCAATTTGTTTGGAAAAGTCCAGCAGGATTCCGATCGAAGCGATCGTCCGACGTGACCGACGGGCGACTTCTGACGTCGGCAGTGACTGGACTTCTAAAGGCCCCCTTCCAAAGAAGAGGGCCGTTCGTCAGGTGGTCCTGCCTGACATTTGATGGACGTTCCGATCACTCGGACGTGCGTAAAAACTCTTGTGGAGTCGGTCTCGGTAACGCTGCTGATATTGTTCTTTCAAGGCGACGTCTTCGACCCCGAAGCCGATGACCGTTCCGTCCTTCATGAGCCACACTTCGGTGACCATCGTGCTGCCGAGAAGGCAGAACACCGCCAGCGGGGAAACAAACTCCTGGGGAAGAAGGAACGAGCCAACGTGCGGGTCGTTCGCGCCGCCTGAGTGAAGTGGACCCCAAGAGTTGGACAGTGGGAGAGGCGGGTTAAGAGAGAGCTGGCCGACGTGGTTTCGACCGTTGCGTCTGACGACCGTGTGTTGTGGGGACGCTCACGGTGAAGACTTCGTGCGGCGTCCGGTAGTCCAAGGCTTGGTGAATTCGGCGGTGATCGTAGAAGTCGAAGTACCGTTCCAAGCCATAACAAAGATCGGCTCCCGATTCGTAGTCCTTGAAATAGATATCTTCGTATTTCAAGCTCCGCCACCAGCGTTCGATGAAGACGTTATCCAACGCACGACCACGACCGTCCATGCTGGTGGTTTGAGAGGAATGGCGATCACCTCTGGACACACAGGGAGCGTTGGTTTCGAAAACCTCATTGGCTCGACCGTATGTGAACACAAATGATCTGATGGTGCGGAGTCGAGAGCTGGCCAGGGACGCTCAATTCTGGAGTAGCTTCAACCTTTTGCCTGGGATGTCTCGTCTCAACAACGAGCACCGAATTGGCGACATCGAAGATTTGATCCAGTCGAGCCGTCAGGTGCCGCGAAACTCAAAAAGGCGTTCGCAACGCACAGGCATGGCGGAAGGTCACCGACGGCAACGACACCACTCCCGTCGCCTCCGGCCAGAACTTCGACACCAGACCTTCCAAACGACCCAGCCACGTTTGCCAAATCTCTTGCTGAGCCGTCAGCCACTGCACCTGAGCCTTCAACAATGCCGTCTCCTCCGACATGGCCCGCGACGGCCAGGCCACCGACTTCCCGATCGCTCCCAACTCCGCCAACATCGCGGCATCCTTGCCGTCGTGCTGACTGGGAACGCCGTCGAAGATCTCCGCGTAGTCGCTGGTCGCTTGACTCCGCACGCGCTCGACCGCCAGTTCCGCGTCGGTCAGCGCCTGACGCAACGCCTCGCCATACGTCCCGGTGGACTCCATCGCCACCGTGATCTGGTCCCGAGACCGTAGCGACTGCAACCGCCAGCGCGGCGATCAATCCCACCCACACGAACAACGTCGCAATCAAAGCAAAGGACACGATCCAGCTCTTGAGGTGGACCCGGTCCCGAAGTGACGCCGCCTGAAAACAAAACAGGCCCGGAAGTCACTCCGGGCCTGAGTCAGTTCTTGTGCAATTCCGCCTGTTCGCCTCACACGCGAATCAACGCTCCTGCCGCCCGGGATCTTGCTCCGAGACAGCAACAACAAACGGCAATGACGCGACTGGTATTCATGGTGCGAAAGATATCGGCTGTGCCATTCAGATTCCATCACCAAAGCCACGCCGCTGTCGCCGTACTTCCGAAAGTCAACTTGCAAGGGATCGAGCGTCTGCCGTCGCTCGATGTTGAAGCCGAACTCATCGGCTGGACGGATTGGCCCAGTCTTCGTCAAAGAATCCGGACGTGAGCACCGTTTCTGCGACGATCGGGGCGGAAATGTTCTGGGAATTGTCGCCCACTTTCACAATCGCCCAATCACCCAGGCGCGGGAAGACCATGTAGCTGAAGCGCAGTTCCGAATCGTGATAGGTGTGTCCGCTGTTGAGGACGACGTAGCGGCCGGCGGCACCGGGCAGAGGATTGGGGCAGATCAGTTGCACGCCGTGATCGGCGGCGGGGTGCCGATCTTTGCCGAGTTGCAGCGTGTCGCGAGTCCACTGAATCGGGAGCTGGGGCAGGATCTTGCTGATCCAACGGTTACTTCCCGGATCGCCGAAGAGAATCAAATTCGCGCGGCGCACGTCCTCCGCAGTCACTTCGGTGTCGTCCTTGATGGGCAGGTCGCCACGATAGTGACGCCGCCATTCAAGGGCGAAGCGTTTCAGATTGGCGTCAGCCCACGCACCGACCGCCGGGTTCCAGGCCTGCCCCGTGCCGCGGACGCACACGAACGGACGCGCGAAGGCGTCGTCGATCGGACCTTGAAGTCCCGGTCGTTTGCCGGTCAGGGCTATCGCATCGAGGGTGCCTCGGCATTTCCATTTTTTGTTGTGTCGCTCGATGACGACCGGGCGAGCGGTTCCGGAAGATTGCGTGGGCAGATCAATCTTCGTTCCGCCAACGGTTATGGATGCGCCGGGAGCTTGGAGCGCCGGAGGATGAATCGCGACGCGGGTGATGTTCCGCGGTTCCGTCACCGTGATCGAACCATCGGCGGCGATGCGGGCCTCGATCTCGGCGCGCTGGTAGTGTGCCTCAAGGCCGAGCACTTCGAGCCATTCGCAGCGGCTGAACTTGAGCGTCCACGTGACGAAGCGGACGTGTTTTGGGAACGGGTCGCGACCCTTGGCGGCGTGCTCCCCCAGAAGGCGGAGTTGCTCCTGCATCACTTTGGCGGTGACGCCGTGTCCCGCGCCGACATCGACGAGGCCGACGAAGGGGATGCCTTCCTTCGCGAAAGCCTTTTCGATGAGCAGGTGCGAATCAAAGTAAGGATCCTGGTCACCCATGACCGCGACCACGGGCACCATTCCGGCGTTGGCGGTGTAATCGATGGCGTCCACCAGAGGGAGCATGGTCTTCTGCCACGGGGTCAGCGGGTCGAGTCGCACGAAATGTTTCCACGGCGAGTTGGCGAACACGAGCGTGTCCACCGGTCCCGCAGCCGGACCAAGGGCCACGAATCGATCCGGTCGCTTCAAGCCGAGCTGCCACGTCCCCACGCCACCGAGCGAACTGCCGCGCAGCACGATCCGCGAGCGATCAATTCGGTAGTCGCGGCAGACCGCCTCAATGGCTTCGTCCACATCGGTCTCGCCCTCGAAGCGATAGGCATTTTCGCCCAGCCGCCCCATGGGATGCACTTCGATGAAGTTGTTCGCGGAGATGGCTGGTCCGGCGGCGTCGCCCGCGTCGGCAGCGTTGATGAAGATCAATTCGCCAATGCCGGTCGCCTGGGTGCTGCCGTGGAGCACGACATCCAGCCGCATGGGTTGAGCGGGGTCATAGCTCGCGGGCACGACGAGCATGTAGGGTTGCACCGAGCCATCCACGGCGGAGATGAAGCCGCGCACGCTGCGCCCGAGTCGCTCCGCCCACGGCTGCCGGCCTGCGGCGAGGGCATCAATTCGCTCGCGCGCCCGCCGCAATCCCCTCTGTACCAGTTCGCGACTGTGAGCGTCGGCGACAGGTCCGAAGTTGAGCGCCCAGACAACCCCTTTGACAAAGATCTGTGCGTCAGCCCAACGATCCGGATTCACGTTCGGCACATTGCGCAATGCGGCGAGCCGGTCCTGAAGCGGTTGCAGCTCGGCGAGGATCGCTTTCCGCTCGGCCTCGGTGAGCGGTTCGGTGGCAGGAGCGATGGAAAGTTGTGATGCCAACACAACGGCGAACAGCGCGGCCGCCTGTCGCAATGCGCGCCGGGAAGATTGGACCGTCACGCGATGATCTCGTCGATGGGTTTGCCGTGGTCGATGTCGAGTCGCTTGCGGCCGGGAACTTCCAGTTTGCGCGAGTCGAGGCCGAGTTGCTTGAGGATCGTGGCATGAATGTCGGTCACATAGTGCCGGTGCTCGACCGCATGGAAACCGATCTCGTCGGTCGCGCCGTGAGCGATCCCCTTTTTGAGTCCGCCGCCGGCCATCCAGACCGAGAAGCCGTAGGGATGATGATCGCGGCCGTCGGTCCCTTGCGAGGCAGGTGTCCGACCGAACTCGGACGCAAAGATCACGAGTGTCGAATCGAGCAGGCCGCGCTGCTTGAGATCCTTCAGTAAACCGGCGACGGGCTTGTCGACGGCTTTGAAATTGGTTTCGTGGTTGTGCTTCAAGCTGCTGTGAGCGTCCCAGGCTCCGGCACCGCCAGCTCCGTGTTGAACCTGGATGAAGCGCACGCCGCGTTCGATCAGCCGGCGTGTCGCCAGCATCTGCGATCCAAAGTCGCGCGTCGCCGGTTCGTTCAGACCGTACAGCTCCTGAGTCGTCTGCGTCTCCGTGTTGAATCCAAGGGCTTCGGGGACGGAAGTCTGCATGCGAAAGGCGAGTTCATACGCCTTGATCCGCGCCAGCAGCGCAGGGTCGTTCGGGTATTCGATCGCCTTCAGGCGGTTCAGTCGCCCCGCCAATTCAAAGCTGAGTTCCTGCTCATCGACACTCAATCCGCTGGCCGGTTTGCCGTAGTCGAGCGGGTTGTTGGGATCGATCCGAAGCGGCACGGCATCGTGAGCGGGTCCGAGATAATGCCCGTCCTTTGCGTTCCAGTATTCACGGTTGCCCATCGAGATGAACTGCGGCAGGTTGTCGTTGATTGAACCCAGTCCGTAATGCACCCACGCACCGAGCGTCGGGAATTCGCCATCGAGCATGTGCCGCCCGGAGTGGAACTGCGTCTGAGCGCCGTGATTGTCGTCGGTCGTCCACATGGAACGCACGACTGCGATGTCGTCGATGCAACTTCCGACATGCGGCACCCAGTCGCTCAGTTCGATGCCGCTATCGCCGTACTTTCGAAAGCCGACCTGCAAGGGATACAGCTTTTGACGCAGTTCGACATTGAAAGCGACTTCGCGCCGGTTCAGCCGTTCGGGCTTCAGTGCGTCGGCATACTGAGTCTCGCTGATCGACTTGCCAGCGTGCTTGGTCATCTCCGGTTTCGGATCGAACGACTCGGCATGCGAAACGCCTCCGTTCATGAACAACCACACGACGCTCTTCGCTTTCGGAGCAAAGTGCGGCTGCCCATTCGGCGGTTGCCAAGCCTCCGGTTCAGTGGCTCGCACGATGCCGTCCTGCGCAAGCATCGCGCCGAGTGCCAGGCCGGTGAATCCGAATCCCATGTCGGCGAGAAACGTGCGACGGTGTAGGCCGCGTAAAGGCTTGGCTTGACAAACATCTGTCATGGCGATGTTCCTGCGAAGGAGCAGCGTTGTCTGGATCGTTCACCGAATGGTGATGAAGTCATTGTGGTTGAGCAGTGTCTGAATCAAGTTCGTCCGCGCGAGTGTTTCCGGGTTCGGACGTTTCTTGGCTCGCGCGAGTTCGGTCATCCGCTGAAGGAGTTCGGACATCGTGGTCTGCTCATCGGCAGTTGGTTCAACGGACAGAATCGTCACAAACGCGAATCGAATGAAATCCGAATCGGACGCATTCGGGCGTACCACTGCGATGCGCTGGGCGATCTTACCGGCCATCGTGGTGGCAAGCGTGCTGTTCTCCAGCGCGAGGGCTTGTTGCGGGACGATGCTCTCCGCTCGACGATAGCAGTCGAGCACGCTGGCGTCGTCGAAGGTCGAGAGAAACTTCTGGTGGTCGTTGTGCGAATGCACGAAGTAGAGACTGCGGCGGCTCGAGACTTCGTCGTTGATCGCGATCGACGGGCCACCAAGCGACACGTCGAGTTCACCGGCCAGAGACAGCAAGCTGTCGCGCACGATCTGGGCTTCCATGCGAACGGGGTTCATCCGCCAGTAGAAGCGGTTGTCGGGGTCGGCAGCCAAGGTCGCGTCGGTGGCACCGGCACTCGATGACGACAGTCGATATGCCTGCGACGTCACGATCAGCCGATGAATGTGCTTCATGCTCCAGTTGTGCTCGATCAGTTCGACGGCCAGCCAATCGAGCAGTTCGGGATGAGTCGGCGGAGTTCCTTTGCGACCGAAGTCGAACACCGTCGGCACCAGCGGCCAGCCCATGTGCCGCATCCAGATGTGATTGACCGCGACCCGCGCCGGCAGCGGCTGCCGCGGGTCAGTCAGCCACTTCGCAAACGCAGTTCGTCGTCCGGTGCTGGTGGCCAAGAACGGCATGCCAGCGTTGCGATTCTGATAGTCCTCTTGAGTCTTTTTCGCGCCGGGCAGAGGCGTGTAAGCCTCGCTGGGCATGTCGATCGCTTTTTGAGCCGTCTCCAGCGCGGTCTTCGCGGCGGTGAGTTTCGTTTCGAGATCGACCTTCTTGTCGGCGGCTGCTTGCAGCAGCGCGAGTTCCGCGCGACTGAGTTCTTCGTCCGCGCGGAACGCCGCGAGGATTCGTTCCGACTTGGAAGCGGCGACAGCGAGTTCTTTGACGGCGTCGGGCACGTTTTCAACGTGCCCGTCATTGGGTTTGGCGGGCACGTTGGAAACGTGCCCGACGAGCGCTGCGGCTCGTGCTTCGATTGACGCGAGTTGAACTTCCGCAGTCTTCACGGCTTTCTCCGCGATCGTCACGGCGACCTGCGCTTGATCGACCGGCAGTGGTGCGGCCGTGGCTGCCGGCTTCGCTTTCGCAGCGTCCGCATCAACAAGTTTCAGGTCCGCCGGAAGTGGCCGGAGTTCAAACGAAATGAACTCAACGTTCGCGTCGTAGGTGATCAACTCCAGAAACCCGCGCTGCCGATCCAGGTTCGCCGGCAAACGGAAAGCGACCGAGTGCTCGCCATCGACGGACAAATTGAGCAACGTTCCGCGGACGCGCAGCACGATCTCGTGCGGTTGGTTGAGCTCAACTTTGCGAGCTTGCTGTGCTGTCGGCGGATAGACGTAGTTGCCAGCTTCCTTGAATGCGACTTGTGATTTCGGCCCGCTCGCGACGGCGCTGACATACGCCAGCAACTCATTCCCCGACGAGGTAACGTCGCACGAGATGCCGACCGATTTCCATGTTTCGCCGCCGGTCGGGATGTATTTGAGTCGAGCTTCAAAGTCGGCAGGCGGCATTTGCTTCAATCGCACGGCACCGCGAATCGCACCAGTCTGCGATTGAATGAGCCGCCCGTTCTCGTAGTTCCACTTGCCGGTGAGTTGTTCCCACACGTCGGGTTTCTCGGCCGAGAAATCGTCGCGCACGAGAACATCAGCCGGTGTGCCGGCTGGTTTCGCGTCGTCCTTCGCTGGCGCTTCAGGCTTCAATGCAGCCGCTCTCGCGGCCAACTCTTTGGCGGCTGCCTCGGATTCCACGAGTTTCTTCTTTGCCGCTTCAACGGCCGAGCGCGCTGTCGCGATCTGTTGCTCGGCCGATTGACGGTGCGTCTTGATGACGAACTCGCGCAGGCCGGGATGCGTCGCTTCGGATGGAAGCGCGACCGGTTCGATCGCCAACTTCAACTCGTCGGACGACAAGAACGCGGGCACGGCCGGGTCCATGACACGGCTCTTGTCCGGGTTGCGATCGTCGCCGCGCACATGCAGGTGCGTTGGCACGTCGAGATGTGCGTCGAACGCGCGGGGGATGCCGTCCTTCTCGAAGTCGATCTGGCCGGGAACCATCTCGGTGCGAATCTGATACGGCTCGAAGATCGCGCGGAGCTTGTAGTACTCGGTCTGTGAGAACGGGTCGTATTTGTGGTCGTGACACTTCGCGCAATTGAACGTCAAGCCGAGCATCCCCTTCGCGGTGTGCTCGATGGTCTCGTCCAGCCACGCGGTCCGATTGAAGATGAAATACTGCCGAGCCAGATACCCGGTCGCGCGCAGTCGCTCGAGGTCGTTGGGATAAAGCTCATCCGCCGCGAGCATCTCGCGCAGCATCTGGTCGTAGCCTTTGTCCGAGTTCAGCGACTCAACGATCCAGTCGCGCCAATGCCAGATGTGTTTCTGAGAATTGCGGACTTCAGCCCCCAGCCCCCACCAATCGCTGTAGCGCCAGATGTCCATCCAATGCCGGCCCCAGCGCTGTCCGTACTGCGGACTTTCGAGCAACCG
The DNA here is from genome assembly GCA_964430385.1 of uncultured Planctomycetaceae bacterium. GTDB lineage: Bacteria > Planctomycetota > Planctomycetia > Planctomycetales > Planctomycetaceae > CAYSHJ01. The sequence continues at coordinate 6,162 of CAYSHJ010001134.1, read as the reverse complement.
GGTGACGACTTTGTCATGCGACTCAGGCGATTGATCGGCCACGAACGCATCGAGCTCTGCGGTTGTCGGCGGCAGGCCAATCAAGTCGAGCGACACGCGCCGCAACCAAACTCGCCGATCGGCTTCCGGTTGGGTCGTAAGCCCGCGCTGGGAATGCTCGCGAGCGATGAAAGCGTCGATCGGATTTGAAATCGGAGATTTGAAATTTGAGATTTGAGATTTGAGATCGGGCACCGCCGGTCGAACGGGAGTCTTGAACGACCAATGCTCGCGCGGATGTCGTTCCGGTTGCTCATCGGCCGGAGCTTGCGCCTTCTGAGTGATCCAGTTTCGCAGTGCCTCGATCTGCTCCGGCTTCAGCGGCTCGCCCTCCGGAGGCATGCGTTCGGACTCGTCGGTCGCCGTGACACGTTTCAGCAACGGACTTGCGGCGGCATCGCCGGGCTTGATGACCGCTCCCGACTCGCCCCCTTTGATCGCCAGCGCGGCCGTGTCGAGCCGCAACCCCGCTTCCTGCTTGAGCGCTCCGTGACAAGCGAAGCAGCGTTCGCGCAGCACCGGCTTGATCTGCTTCAGATAGTCCACTTGGTCGTCAGCCCGGAGCGACGACGAACACGAAACAAGCAGGATTCCGAGCCATGCCGAGAGGTGATGTCGTGTGGTCATCAGCGATGCCTTTTGTGCCAAATCAGCCGCCGGGCGCTAGCCCCGGTTCGTCGAAGAATAACCGTGGGCTAGCGCCCTGCGGCTCATGTCAAACGATTAGCCCATCAACTCCGGGATCGGTTTCCCGTGATCGACGATGGGAGTCGGACGTCCGTTGAAGTCCTTGATCAGCGTATTGGCAGAGTCAATTCCCAGGTGATGATAGATCGTCGCCAGGAAGTCGCCGGGGCCACAGATGCGTTCAATCGAATCTTCACCGCGCTTGTCGGTGCCGCCGATGAATTGTCCGTGGTCGATGCCTCCGCCAGCCCAGATGTTCGAGAACGCTCGCGGCCAGTGATCACGGCCAGGTTGGATCGTGCCGGCGGCGGCACTCGCGTCGCCGGCCCCGGTGCTGGCCGCGTAGCTGATCTTGGGAGTGCGGCCGAACTCTCCCGTGACGACAACGAGCACGCGCTGGTCGAGACCTCGGTCGTAGATGTCTTCGATCAACGCGGAGACCGCCTGGTCGTAGGCGGCCGAGCGGAACTTCATGCCGTCGAAGACGTGCATGTTGACCGCGTGATCGTCCCAATTATGGACCCGTCCGCAGAGCGCCCCGGCGAGACTGGTGGTCAAGACTTCAACGCCCGCTTCGATCAATCGCCGAGCGAGCAGCAGTTGCTGGCCCCACTGGTTGCGGCCGTAGCGATCGCGGGTGCGCGGGTCTTCGCGGTTGAGATCGAACGCTTCCTTGGTCTTGGGATTGGTCAGCAGCGTCATCGCCCGTGATTCAAATTCATCCAGCGCGGCCAGTTCCTTTTGTTGATCGAATGTTCGTTCGAGCGTGTCGAGGTTCTGTCGCAGTGAAGAACGGCGTCCAAGGCGTTTGACTTCATTCGTGTCGGTGAGGCCGATGTTCGGTACCGAAAACGTCGGCTGATTCGGATCGCCGGAGACGACGAACGGCGAGTAAGCATCGCCGAGATACGCGGGGCCGTTGTATTCGAGCGGCGGATTGATGCCGACATAGGCGGGAAGTGGATTCTGACGCGGGCCGCGTTGCGACCGGACGTAGTTGGTCACCGACATCCAGTCGGGCAGACGCGGCTTTGGTTTATCACGCGTGTCAGGATCGCCGGAGAGCAACTGCATCGAACCCGCCGGATGTCCGCCCGCGTTCTGTCGCATCGACCGCAACACCGTGAACTTGTCGGCGATGGCCGCTTGTCGCGGCATGAGTTCGCAGAAGTTGAGCCCCGGCACCTTCGTGGGAATGGTCGCGAACGGACCACTGTATTCGCTGCCGGAGTTCGGCTTGGGATCATACGTTTCCAAGTGCGAACATCCGCCGGGTTGCCAGACCATGATGACGGCGTTCTTCTCGCGACTTGTTCCAGAATCGCCAGCCAACGCGCTCTGAGCTTGCAGGCGCAGGATGCCGGGCAAGCTGAGGGTGGCGAATCCCGCCAAGCCGGTTTGCAGGAATCCGCGCCGGCCTGAGCAGACGCTGTCGGGACCAGGGCAGAAGACGGGTGAGTACGCGCTGTGATGGTGGGTCATGATTTGGCTCATCCAGTTCGGCGTAGCCACGCTCGCCAAGAGCGTGGGGAATTTGGTGGGATAGCCCACGCTCTTGGCGAGCGTGGCTACTTCTTCTCGGGGGCATTCACACGAATCGTAATCGGCTCGGACACGACAATATCAACAATGTCTCGTGGTTGGGCGGCGGCGGTCGCCTGTTTGATTTTGTCGGCAGCCGCAGCCACTGCGGCAGTAGCGGCTTTTTGTTTGGTGGTCGCAGCCTCCACGGCTTTGTCGGCTTCGGGTTTGGCCTCCGTCGCTGCGGCCTTTGCGGCTTCGGTCAGTTTCTTCACTTCGGCTTCGATCACCATCAGTTCCTGAACGACTTTCTTGTGAGTTTCTTCGGCGGCGGCGATCGCTTCCGGTTGATGCCGGTATTTCGCGACGGCTCCTCCATAGAAAGCGATCAAGTATTCTCCGGGGGGCGTTTTCAACGCGGCCGTGTCGAGAACCGCTTGGGACTGGTCAGCGGTGAGCGAGACATCGAACTGCGGAGCGCGATCGAAGCCGGCTCCCATCGCGCGGAGTTGCAGGACGGCTCCAGAAAACTCGCTGCGGCGAGTGTGCAGCAACGGGATCGTCAGCTTCTCACCAGCAGTCACAGTTTGAACTTCTTTCGGCGGCGTGAGCGAGAGCGGGGCGAACTCAAGACCGCTCACCGAGACCGGTACGTCGGCCATCAATCGCGGGCTGGGAATCTCGCCCCATGAATCCGTGATCGGCCACGCGAATGACGCCAATCGACAAGGACGACTCACGACCGCGCCGTCGATTGTGGCTCGGCCGAAGAAGGTTCCGCTGCCGACCGCTCGCGGCGCTTTCTGATTCGCCGTCACGAGTATCAGGCCGCGCGATTGACCGGCCGGGATCTTCAAGCCGCTCGCGGTGACTCCTTCCGGTAGACCTTCCATCGCGAGATCAATGTCGCCATCGAAACCGTCTCGCCGAATGGCGACGACTTCAAGCGCCATCGTTGCTCCGCCGCGCAGAGCCAGCGGCTTCGAGACGGCGTTGCGATCTCCGTTTCGCAGTTCCATGTGCAGCGCCCACGCGACGACGGAGAAGTCGGGAGCCGCCTTGCGAATGACGAGCCGATAGACGTTTTTCGGATCGTTGCGCGTCCCGCCAAACAGGTCGGTGATTTGCAACCGGTGCAGGCCGTCTTCCTTGATCTCCAGCTTGCCGAGGATGTCCGCTGATCCGGCGTTGTACGGCGGGCCGTCATACGCATAGCCGTTGCTCGACACCTTCACGGGGCTGGGGATGTCGCTGAACTCGGCGACGTCGGTCAACTTCTCAGTATCGCCGGTACGAGCGACATGCTGCACGAGGGTCGACGGATCGGTCGGCAAACCGAATCGCTCGGAGGCGATCTCGACCCACCAGACGTCTCCCTTCTTGGCCTCGAACTCGAAGACATCGACATCCGCCGCCGGGAAGAAACTCCCCGCGATGTCGCACGGCAGCGAAATCTTCTGAGCTTTCGTGCGATCGTTGTTCGGCTCGTTCTCAGCCAGTTCGGCCTGTTCTTTGAGACCTTGCGGCGGCCACGAGAACGAGTTCACCGGCTTCGTCGATGGCAGCCGCACGATCGGTGCTCCGACCGGCAACTCCGACACGGCCAAGCGGTAGTAATAAGCCTGCCCGCCCTTGAAGGTCAGCTCATGGACTTTGATCACATACTTGCCATCGGCTGGGACAGTGAAATCGAGCGCGCCGCCTCGGCGTTCCACCAACAGATCGCGACCGGCAGCATCGGCGATGATCACGACCGCATCGAGCTTCGAATCAATCCCGCGCGTCGCACAGTCAACGATGACTCGCTGCCCTTTGCGGCCCTCGAAGGCGTAGTGATCGACCGCCCGCTGGGTCATCGTGGCGTTGCAGATCGAGTTGACCTTCAACTCCATCGCGGTCGCCAGCGTTGTGTTCGCCTTCGTCTGCACGGCTTCGTCGAGCGTGCCGACGGTGAACGCTCGCGAGGACGAAATCCCCAACCGCGTCATCACGCGAGCCTCATGAATCCCGACCGGACAATCGGCGGCAATCGAGACGACGTACTTATTCAGTTCTGGCTGTCCCGCCGCGTTCACCTTGCGAGCCGCCGTGATCCGCTTGTCTGAAAACGTCAGTTCGTCGGCATCGTCGATGTGCTCACCGCTGATTGTGACTTCGACCTGAGACCCAACCTTGGCTCCCATCGGGGATGTTGTCAGTAGCCGCGGGGCTGGCAGACCGACTGATTGAGCGAACGAAGACACAGGAAAGAGCAAAGATGCTGCACAGACAAATGCTGCAAGGACCAGCAGAGGGATCGCGGTTGAATAGCAGCGATTGTTACGAACGATGTAATTCATCATGTCCGAAATCCTTATGTTGTCTGGCGACATCAACTCGCTTTGGCGGAATAACCTCAGGCGTCGACGTGTGCGTCCTCAAGTTGAGGTGTCATCTGGTCGAGGCAATCTTGTTTGACGGCTTCAATGAATTGGCGGTCGTTTTCCCAGTCCGCGAGCTGATCTTCGGAGGCTCCGGATCGCCGCAGCCGCTGGTCTTGATCTTGCACATAGTAATCCAGCGCTTCGACGACGAATCGAACGGCTTTGGGTGAAAGGTTCATGACGATGTTCCCGATGTTAGGTCACTTTGCGAAAAGCGGATTCCACCGACTTCAAAATCGCCACGAAGTCAGCCAGAGGCATGTCGAACCGAGGCTCCCAACTGAAATGATTGCCGTGATCGTTCACAACGACGAGATCGTCGGGATAGTCGAATTCCGCAGGCAAAACCCACCAAGGACTCCCTGGACCGGGTGACGAGAACGTGGACACGCCGCCCGAACCGGCCTGCACCCAATCGACAGCGTCTCGAACAAAAACTTCGACATCTCTTCCGATTCGCACATAATTCATTCGCGGACTAACGGCATTTCCTCGTCGAAACAGGTCTGTTGTTGTCCTGGGCATCTTCGACCGCCAGTCTGTGACGGTGCAGAATGATCATCAAGGGACAATCAAACGCACGCCAAGCGGCCTTCCAAGCCAACTCTCAATGGTTGAACAAGAACTCCTTCGTATTGATCAATGCCCAAATCAAATCTTGGTAATTCGCATTCGCGGCCGTGTCGGGTTCATTCAAATAGTCGATCGCGGTCTTCAGTTCTTGCGGACGCGGCTCGCGCGAGAACGCCGCGAGGTACAGCTCGCGGATTTTTGCTTCGGCCGGTTTGTCTTCTTTCGCCAGGCGTTCGGCTCGACCGGTGGGGGCGGCGAGCTTGGCTTTCAGTTCCGGCGCGTTGAGCAAGTGCAGGCTCTGCGCGAGGCTCGATGATTGGACACGTTCGCATTCGCAGACGCTCTCGGCTTCCGGGCGGCCGAAGACTCGCAGGAACTGCGACGAGCGGTTGTAGCTGTTGTCGGGCAGAGCGACCGCTCGCGTGCCCGGCGGGAGATTGGCGAAGTCGGTCTGAGTCCCCGCCAGCCGGTCGATCGCGTCGAGCAGCACCTCGGCCTGCAACCGCCTGGGGTAGTAACGTGAGTAGTTCTGCCGATCGACGACGTTGTGCTCGTTCGGCACTTCGCTCAACTGGTAGGCGCGCGATTGTGTGATGACTCGCACGAGTTCCTTCAGATCAAACCCGCTGGCGATGAAGTGCTTTTCGAGGGCCTCCAGCAGAGCGGGATTCGTCGGCGGGTTCGTATCGCGGATGTCGTCTTCCGGCTCGATCAAGCCGCGTACGAAGAAGTGTTTCCAATACCGATTGACGAGCGACTTCGCGAAGAACGGATTGTTTTTCGAGCCCATCCAATCGGCGAGCTTGAGTCGCGGGTCTTCATCGGCGGCGATCTCCGGAATCGCATCGCCCAGCGCGCCGGGCTTAAGCGGCACTCCCGTCTTCATGTTCGCGGCGACTGCGATCCCTCGTTTGTGGAA